>JBDSEC010000401.1:0-2545 GCA_039920205.1 Pyrinomonadaceae bacterium | reverse complement strand
CCGCAGCACTGATGACGATGCGGTCCGCCGGCTTTGCCTTGACAGCCTCTACCGCATCAACAATGAAACGGCCAAGAAGGAACTTCTCGCTGTCTATCGCACGGATGTGAAGGATCCCGTCATTAAGGACATTACGGCCAACTATCTCAGACAAGCCGTGCGTGAAGATCAGCGAATTTCCCGCGCCGATGCCCGCGCGATAATTAACGTCGTGGGACAATGAGAATGATGATCCCGAGGCGAAGCTGGCTCGCATCGCTCGTCGTCTTTTTGCTGTTGAGCTTGACGCCGATATTAGGTTACGGGCAAGCCCAGCGCGTGATCGTACTTAAAGTCGACGGACTGCCTGGCGATCTGGTTGACGAGTACGTCCGTCAGCATGATCCCCTGACCAACAAGAGCGTCTTGCCCTGGTTCGATTACGTTTTCTACCAACGCGGAACCCGGTTTGCGAATTTCTACGTCCGCGGTATGAGCCTGTCCGGCCCCTCGTGGTCCTTGTTGGACACGGGTCAACATCTGCAGATCAAGGGTAATGTCGAATACGATCGCATCTCCTTGCATGCCTACGATTATCTGAACTTCCTTCCCTTTTACGTGAATTATGCCCGCTCAAAGCGCGTTGATATGCCCGGCGTGGAAGTGATGGACGAGATCGGGCTTCCGCTACTACTAGACGCATTTAAATACGAAGACCGGTACAACAGCTTTCAGCTCTACCAACGCGGTAACCGCTGGTCCACGATGCAGCGAGGCCTGATGGATCGGTTCGTGCGGTCACCGCGCGAGTTGCTGGATGAATGGACCGTGGGCATCGACACGCGGAGTATCTTTCTTGATCGGTCGGAAAAGGAATTGATCGAAAAATTGAACGACCCAAAGATCGAATACTTGGACTATTACTCGACCGATTTTGACCACACGGCACATCACAATCGTGACCGCGCCTCGCAATTGGCGGCGCTTAAGACGTTAGATGGCACGATCGGCCGTATCTGGACCGCGGTCGAAAGATCTGCGTTGGCCGACAAGACCGCCATGTTCATCGTGTCGGACCACGGGTTTAATTCTGATCCAAATGTTTACAGTCAGGGATTCAATCTGGTGCACCTACTGGGGAGCCGCGAAGGCGGCGGGCATCACGTCATCACCAAGCGGCGCTTGATGCTGGACTATGCGGTAAAAGGGCTATATCCGTTGGTTCCGCTGATCACCACTACGACCGAGGATTCCTATTATCTCAAGGGTCAATCGACCGAATATCCGACGGTTCTGCTGGATTTCGACGGGAACGAACGGTCCTCGCTCCATTTGCGTGATGCGGATCTGAATGAATTGCAGATTCTGCTGCAACAGATGCAGTCGAAAGAACTTTCACCGGCGAAACAATCCGCGGCCACGGATGAATTCTTTCGTATTATTGAGCATAAGCGGCCCGACTGGCGGACCTTAACGCGGAACCTAACCGAACAATTGGGCGCGCTGGAGCGATGGATAGCGGCCCAGCAAGCGGAGATCGACGCACAGCCAAAGAAATGGACGCCCGAACAAATGGATCTGGGATTGGACCAGGACGCACGCCGGGTTTTTGCCGGGGCGGACAGTGCCCGATCCGATCTAAAAAGCTATCGGGAGTACTTGGTGCAAATGCAAAGCCTGCTCACTTTGCAACGCTCGACCTTCGCACCACGCAAGGTCAAGATCGAATCGCTGATCCCGCCCCGGTTCATGGGCGATCGCAATTCGGTTTACGATCTGCAAAATTACGTGGTCGGGCTGGCGCCCACCGGGTTAATCATCGGTGCGGATGGAAAGTTCGATCGGTTGCAGAGTTTTGTGCGGGTCAACTATTTTGACCTTTTGCTGCGACAGACCGTGCGCAACAATGTTCAGGTCGGGATCTCGAATCATCCGATCGATTTTACGGTCGTGCGCATTCCGCGTGAACAGTTGGCCGAATCATTGGCGGGAGAGCTGCGGCCGAATGACGATGTTGTTTGGGTTTACGGCGGCGCCGAAAAGCAGGCTTTGATCCTGGCGCGTACGGGCGACGATGGTCGCTTGAGTTTGCGCTATCTACCGATCTCGGATCTACGGCAGTTGGAAGATGGAACTTTCCACTTCTATCTACAGGAATGGTCCGCCGGTTTTCCGCTGCAGTATTTTGAAGATCCTAAGCTGAATGTTCCGGTACCGGAACGCGCACAGTGGTTAAGCGAATGGCATACTGACGTCGAGTGGTTGCGCGCTATTCATAAAACCCACTATTCTAATGGTTTGATCGGATTGCATGAACAAATGGTACGCCATCCGTTACGCTCGCTTGATGCGGATCAACCGGGATTGACGGTGGACGAACGGCTACTTCGCCGATTTCGTTCGTGGCAGCGGAATCAGACCGAAACCGACCTGCTGATCTTAGCAAATAACCATTGGAACTTTGATGTTCGCGGATTCAATCCCGGGGGAAATCATGGTTCGTTTTATCGCATTTCCACCAATTCAACCCTTATGGTAGCTGGCGGCGCCCAAACAGGTGTCCCCC
>JBDSEC010000400.1:0-5815 GCA_039920205.1 Pyrinomonadaceae bacterium | reverse complement strand
AGCACGTAGGTGCGTTCGGATCCCACCTCATCAAAGCGGTATTAGCCGAACGGATTCGTCAAGGCAGAGGCTCTAAACTAACGTTCGTTGCACATACAGATTGAATCCGCGCCCTTTTATAAGTACGGAAAAAAGCCGGGGCTTGATGTTCAAGCCCCGGCGAAACGGTTCCGTTAGCTCTAGCAACTATCTAAAGCTCGGTGGTACCGGAAATCTCACGTCCATTCTTCCCTGGTTGGTAGCCTGCAGTCGATTCATCGCGGAAATGCCGTGATCGACAAAATTAACCGGGTCGACCGGGCTCTGATGGGCCAGGTCTTCAAAGCCGGTGCGCAATTGGAACGAATTAACATCACCGGTATTCATAATGTCGTCCGGGATGGAAGGTGAATTGTGACCAGTCGGGATATCGAACCCCAACAGGCTGTGAATGGTCTCATGGGACATTGATTGCCCGATCAACCGGCCGTAAACCTGCACCGCGAAATCCTCCAAAGCAGGGTTTGACGTGACGCGGCTCTGCAAATCGAGGATCAACGCCTGCGTCTCCACGTCGATACCGTGCGTGGAACCAACCCCCGCGTTATCGTCATAGGCGCCGGGAAAAACCTCGATCGTTTCGTTGAGTTTACCCGCGCCTACTCCGCCAATGGTCGACGTCGAACCCGCGGTACCCGGCGAAGGCGGATCGCCCTTTAGGGTCAAGGTGGTGACGTTCGCGACCGGAATATGCGCCGGCAGCTTTTCCGATAACGGCGCGGAAAGCCAAACCAGGCGGACATTTGCCGTTTTAAGAATGTCTTCGGCGGTCTGCTTGGCGGTCCGAAGAATTTCGTCTTTGTGGGTATCTAGTTGCATTAGGGTCAGGATCGGATCGAACGCGGCATCGACGGTCACGCTGACGAATTGCGGAAGCGAAAGCTGGATCTTCACGCTTTGGATCTGCGTACCCGAAGAATCAAACACCGCAAAATCGATAGCGGCCGATCCCGGTTTCAAAGCTTTGATCTTGGTTCGCTGACTGGTCGGCGATTCGATCGTGTACATGCTCGGGTCCGGCGCCATCCATTTGAAGGTTGCACCCGCCGGCGCGTTAGTGACCTGCGCCTCGAGTTCGATCACTCCGGTCTTGTCGTTGGTCGAAGGCGAAAACGCCCGGCGATCCGGAGTGTTGCTGGCACTGGGCAGAACTATCCGGGTTTTTAGCCCTTCCTCCAACGCCCCCTCGACCGGCTTAGCGTCGACCGAAACGGATTCCCCCGTCGGTTTGGAAACATTGACGCTGGCGTCGTTGGCTCCGGCGGTATTTACTAGGTCCTTGACGTCATCGTTGGTCAGCGGGTTCGGCGAAGTTTGGGCACCGCCGCCCATCGAGCCGCGAATGGCCTCTTCGACCAGTTTGGCCCGGGTTTGATCGTCAATGGCGCCGGCCTCGTGTTGTGAATTTATCCGGTCCAACGTACGGTCAACATCCTTGGACATATTTCCCTGCAAAGCCAACTTGGACGCCTCGCCGCCGAAGAATTTCGCCGTTTCGAGCGAACTCTGCAGCGCCGCCAGTGCGTTCTTTTGGTTCTCCGTCAATCCCGTGATGTCGCGGAAAAGGTTTGGATTTGAGAGCGCGGTCAACAACCCACCAAATCCTTGCGGGTCGGGTGCCGCGGGTACATTCTGGAATGCCACGATCGGCTGCGGGAAATCCTTGGCCGTCAGATCGGGCGGATCGGCGCGGCGAGAATCGGTACTGATCGGATTGATCGGGGTTGGATCATCCGGACACGGCGATTCCTCCCAACGCCAGAACCGCGTATCGTCCTTCTTCTCGCACGCGTTGCACGCACCCATCACCGCCTCGGCATAGACACCTTTAGTAGGTATTGCTATTCGCTTAGGCGCGACTGGTGTGGTCGGTTGGTAATGTTCGAGCAAGTCGATCGGATTCTCGGTATCTTGCTCAAAGCTAGTGTCCAGATGGAAGCCCGCCGATACAGGCATGACCAAACAATTTCCGATAATTCCGATCAACCGATTCTCTACCACCGAGGCCACGCTGCGGCCGTTCGCGTTCGGCGCCAGAAAACCGTCCAAGAGCATGTAACGCCGTTGCGCATCCATGCTCCACCAGATCGCGCGGTGATAGTGCTCGATGTGATCGTTGAGATGTTTGAGCAACGCGTTCGCATACTCTTTGTCCTCGTCCCGTGGTCGTCTGAGTTCCAGCCGGCTAAGCGGGGTATAGATCATGACTCCGTCCGTACCGGAAAGGTCGTTCAGGATCCGCGAACTATTGAATAGGTCGTGGGCAATATGCGCAGTTCGGTATCCCATCTGTCCGGAACTTACGATGATCTTGGAACCAACGGGCAAAATGTCATCGATGTTCTTTGCCCCCGCCGGCGTATCTACGATCGTGTCGATCCGGATGAACTTGATTCGATCCCGTCGAAGCGGAGGTATCGAAGCGTTAACTCTTAATGAAACATAGAGCGGTTGGTCGTTTTTGAAATCCGACACCAGGGTCAGGTCGATGGGCAACTGCGTCTCGTTATCATTTTCATCGACGGCATAGATGCGAAGCCCGTTGGTTATGTCCTGTGCAATTCGCGGTCCCAACATTTCGGCAAAGATCCGATCGCGTTGCGCCTGTCCCGCCAAATAGCTGTTCCAAAATTCCAGGGGCGAGATCCCTAGCCAGGAAAGCACCGTCCACGAGGCATCCAGGAACGTCCCGTCCGAGTTATCACGTGGTCGTTGGATCCGGAATTGGATCCTAAAGTAGCCGTCCAAGTATTGGATGTCCTCTTCGGCATACGCGCCGACGGGCATGTCGCTGCCGACGTAGTTGTCGGCGATCCGCTGCAAGGCATCGAAACCCCGTTGCAACTCTCGATTCCTCAAGTAGCGCGACAGACATTCACGCCAGCGACGCGCCTTGGCCGAGTCGAATCTGGAAATGAGCAGCGTTACCAAAAGACATTCCTGAACATCCGCCAAATAGTGCCGAACGATGAAATGACGAAGTACTTCAAAATATTCCATCGTCAGCGAATGGCAATGGTTATGGTTCGCCACTACATCGGTTTCTACGCGCATGGTCTCGCCTTGGTTAACGGTCTGCACCACGGTTGATCGTTGGCTGCGAACGGCCGACGCCGATTGACTAACACTGTCACTCAGAGACTGCATCGAATGGGCGGCGGAATCGCGCGACGAGTTTTGCCAGGCCGTTGAATTTGCATTGCTTGATCCACCGCCAATACCGAAAAGACCTCCCACTGGTCCAACGATCGCGCCAATGCCTAAACCCACGCCGAAACTGGAAGTATTGGCGTTCGAACCGCCCCGCATCGATTCGTGCAGACTGGCGCTGGCAACATCGACGATGTCACGATCCCGATTGAGCTGGGCGCTCATGAATTCCTGTTCCTCCAGAGATTCGCGACGGGAAGCACTCTCTTTTCGGTCCCAATCAATTATCGCTATCTGCTTTTTCTGACAGGGTGCCAGCGGCAGGCTATAAACCAGATCACCCAACGAATAGCCGTTCGCGCGCCATTCCTGTTTCATATGGAGAATATGTCCATGGGCAATGGTGCAGGCCTGATAGAAGGTCGGTTCCAGATCCCAATCCACCGGATTGCGGCAAGTCAGTTCGCCGCGCTTTGCCTCGCGGTTTTTGATCAGATCAAGAATGCGGATGAGGTCGTTCTTTTTCGTGAGCATCTCGGCGCTGGCTAGTTTAGTAAGCGTAAACCCGTCCGGATCGGTAGCCAAAGTTCTTACGATCTCGGTCTCCAATTGCAAGTTTTGGTCGAGATGAGCGCTCGGTTCGGATCCAGAGCCCGCCGGCTTGGTCTGCGCCTCCTTCAGTAACGTTAGACTCACCGCTTCCTTCAAATGTTCCAGTTCGAGTCGATTCACTTCGCGCGCCTCGATCATCACCTGATCTTTTGCATTCACCGACGCGGCGCCGGATCGCGCGTCGCCCGCCGGCGGTCGGGGACTGCGCAGAATCTCGGCTCGGGACGCTGGCACGCCCGCCACGTTGCCCGCAGCGATCGCCAGATTGTCCGAACGCAGGGCCAGCGTGGCAATTTCCGGTTGGACGATCCGGATCACATCGTTTAGCCGAACCTTGGGCGGCTCGGTTATCGTAATGCCGCGAATATCCGGCTGCGTCGTTCTTACGACCAAGTTATAGTCAAACTCTTCCAGCACCCGGTTTGGCTTGGTGAAGTCCACACACTTGCCGCCACCGGTATCGGCGGAATATACGCTTGAATAGACCAGATCCTCCGCGTCGGCATCCGGTGGGATTTCGGCATTGCAAGCACAATCGTCATCCTTGCCGCTGGGCTTCGGAAGTTCCACGCCAAGAATTACCTTTTCGGGAAAGACGTTATCCGCCGCCAAACTGATCGAAACGGGTGGCCCACCCGCGACGCGTCCTTCGGCGGCAACGAACTTTCCGATCGGATAGTCGGCCGAAAAATATCCCTGCGCGTCGGTCTTGGTGCTAACGATTATCGCCATCACGGCGTTCGCTGGCTGTGAAGGCTTGGCCAAGATCAGCACCTGTTGGTTTCCCGTCTTGCCGTTACCGTTCGGATCGACCACAAAGCCACGCAGCTTGACCGGACTGACAAAGGACGGATCGGTATTCCGTTGCAGCTTAAAATAGGTTTTCGGCTCGACCGGTATTTCCACGGCCTTGCCGCTGTCGAGCAATTTGGGATCTGCCTCGGTTCGCAATAGCACTTCACCATCCGGCGCGCTCACTGTTAGTAAGATCTGCGAACCCTTGACCAGATCTTCCTTAGCGGCCAATTCGACCGCCGCCGCGCCGGCATCACTTACTTTGGCCGTTGTCTCGCGTGCGGTATCGACGGTGGTCTTGTCGTCGAGCTTAACCTGCAAGCGATAAGCCGCCGACACGCTGTGGCCATCGAACGGCTTCTTGGTTTTTGAGTTTAGATTTACGAGTAGCGTAGACATCAATGACACCTCCGTGCGTTTGACAGGCGAAACCCGGGCGAGGGGTTTCGGCGGTGGAGTATCTTTCACAACCTAACATCTTGTATTTCAACAGCAATGCGCAAAACCGGTACCACCGGCGCCAAGCTAGCGCGGAAATCCAATCAAGGACTTGTGAGCGAAATTTGATCGAACCATACTGTTAAAAGGCAAAGTTGAGGATTGCTAGATACAAAGGAAAGGGCAACACTGAATTAGTCGAGCTAACTTAAGGAATTCGGCGCCTTTGCGTGGGCACAAGGTAAAAGCACAAATGCGGGCCGAATACGGTTTCAGGGAAATATTCGGTAAAGGATCTGGCGGTCCCGATAGTTTGGTATTGAGCTGAGCTTTAAACCAAAGCTTCCGCCGTCTCTGGAATACCGAAAATTGAGGCGAGATCTCGCGGTTTAGAAGCCACGAGCTCGCTTGGTTACCCGTTTGTAAGAACGGCGGGATGATAATGTTCGAGTCGGTAAAATGTCAAGATTTTTTAGGATTTTTTTGGCGTCCCCGGCGCCGGCCCCATTTTATGTCCAAATGCCGGCTGAATTTACCACGGCGACCCATTCGACCCGGGGGCAAACGACAGTGCCTGATTTTGCCCTCACCTGCAAAAAGCCTATGGGCTCAACCATCCAGGTGACCGTGCTTTGCGATAAGCCGTCTTCGTTGGTCCATTGTCGTTTTTGGACTCTCACATTCAATTACCCCCATAGTCGCCCACATCGTAGTCACCTGCTTGACGCAAATTCCCGCGACGAATAGTATGTAGCCGTTCCTATTCGACCGTAATTCCTTT
>JBDSEC010000399.1:0-5669 GCA_039920205.1 Pyrinomonadaceae bacterium | reverse complement strand
CCATATGCAAAATTATCTCGCGCACCAACCAATGGTCACGTTCGGCAAACAACAGTTCGTCCACCGCCAACACCTTGGCCGCGTCGCCCTCAGTTCGCAGACAAACTAGGCCGATCTCGGGCTCGTTCAACCGCATGTTCAAAAGCGCGTCGTCCAATTCCCGAAACGCTTGCAAGGCCCAGAACTTGTCGCCCAAGGCTTCAACTTCTGTCGCCGAGGCCGGGGCGTCCGTTTTCGGGGCGCGCATCGTCAGATCGGCATAACGCCCTTCGCGATGGAATGTTACCGTCACGAATTCGTAAGCTCGTTCGTTCTTGGTAACCTGCGGATCCAACGGGCCTAATTTTATCCCCTGCGCGGGACGCGGCGCAGTGTCCTGCGTCACTAATTTCTGGACACGATCGGCGACCCCCGCTTCAAATTTGCTAGTCGGGAAATATTCGTCGATCAGGCCCCATTCCTTGGCCCGCTTGCCGCGTAATCCTTCGGCCAAGGTCGAAAATACGTCCGCGCGGTCGCGCCGGACCTTTCGCTTATCCACCAGGCGGGTCAACCCGCCGGTACCGGGCAACACGCCAAGCAGCGGAACCTCGGGCAACGAGACCGCCGAATTGCCGTCATCCACTAAATAGATCTCGTCACAGGCGATCGCCAACTCGTAGCCACCGCCTGACGCCGTGCCATTCAAGGCCGCGACATAGCGCTGGCCGGAAAGTGCGGTCGCGTCTTCGATCGAACAACGCGTCTCGTTAGTAAATTTACAGAAATTGACCTTGAAACCATGCGCCGAAGTACCCAGCATGTAGATATTCGCGCCCGCACAAAAGATCCGTGGCTTCAGACTCTTGACCACCACGACTTTCACTTCGGGGTGCTCAAATCTTAGGCGCTGCACGCAATCAGCCAGTTCAATATCCACGCCCAAGTCATACGAATTCAGCTTTAGCTTGTAATCTTCCGCCAGGGTAGCGTCTTCCTGCACATCCATGCCCAAGGTCGCTACTGGTCCGTCAAATTCCAGTTTCCAATGCCGGTATCGGTCCGGCGAGGTCTCGAAATTAATTGCCATATAAAATATGCGTCAAAAGGGTTCGCGCAAACACTATTAAAACTTTCAATCTATTCAGAACAGATAATTATAACTGGTGCGCCGCAGTTTTGCATTTGACCAGCACGGGAAAAACCGCACATGCCCCGGCGTGGGCGGGCATTGCCAAAGATTCAATGGATTGCTAGTCTTCCACACGCTGTTGGCGTTATGTTAGGTAAGGCGGTTTTTCGCTGTTCGTGCGAATTTGCGGGTCGAGTATTACCGATGATCTATCTAGTTTTTATGATCGCGCTTACGTTTGCGGGGGTGGCCATTTACGCGTTTTTCTATTTATCCTACTTGGAAGCACAGAACCGCCAACACAAGCGCCGCATCGCTGAACTGGAACGCGAAGCGATGCAACAAAGGAAGGCACTGAGCTTCGCCGAAGAGCGGATGAATCAACTAGCCGCGTTGCACGAGGAAACCTGGCCGGAACTGGTGGACGACGAACGCTATCGTTAACGCCGGCGCGAATAAACGCAAGGGAGACAAACGGGTGCCATCATCAATTTGGCCTGCGCTGCCGATCGCCGAGTGGCAGGATACTTACTCAACGCTGCATCGTTGGACGCAGATCGTCGGCAAGATCCGGATGGCGCAGGCGCCGCTGGTCAATCACTGGTGGAACGTGCCGTTGTACGTTTCGTCGCGCGGGTTAACGACGTCGGCGATCCCCTATGAAGGCCGGACCTTTCAGATCGATTTCGACTTTATCGATCACAACCTGATCCTAAGTTGCGACGACGGTGCCGTTCGGACGCTGCCTTTGCGACCGCAAACGGTGGCGGATTTCTATCGCGAAGTGATGGCGGCCCTGGCTGATTTAGGTATTGTCGTCAAGATCTGGACGATGCCGGTCGAGATCCCGCCGCCGATCGTTCCGTTCGATCTGGACACAGAACACAAATCATACGATCCGGAATACGTTAATCGCTTTTGGAAGATATTGGTCCAGACTGACCAGGTGTTTCAGGCGTTTCGTGCCAAATTCATCGGAAAGTGCAGCCCGGTCCACTTCTTCTGGGGAAGCTTTGACCTGGCGGTGACGCGTTTTTCCGGCCGGACCGCCCCTCCGCGTGAAGGCGCGGACAGCATCACGGTCGAGGCCTACTCGCACGAAGTGATCAGTCACGGATTTTGGCCGGGCGGCGGCGGGGTCGAGGCGGCCTATTACTCCTACACCTCGCCGGAACCTGCCGGATTGTCTTTGGCCAAGGTCCGTCCTGAAGGCGCCGGGTACAGCGACGCGATGAAAGAATTCTTGATGCCTTATGAAGTAGTTCGCACCGCGGACGATCCGGCGCAGGCGTTAATGGAGTTTCTTGAAAGCACGTACGAAGCGGGAGCACACTTGGCGAAATGGGACCGACCCGCGCTTGAACGAAAGATCTAATTCCGATCCGCGTTAATCAGTGTAAATCATGGGCTATAACTGTCGTAAAGAAATTTTGCCGCGGATTTACACGGATTAGACGGATCTGAAAAAAGCGGATTCTGATGTGCCCAATAGTTTAGCGTTTCCCAGCTCTCAGCGGCTGCGCCGCCCTATGTGCGGAAAGGCTTCGCCCTTCCCGAGAGCTGTCCACTAAATTTCGCGGCTACGCCGCCGGCGGCGTAGCCGCTTTTTCTTTTACATCACTACCCTGAAAGGCAGAGCCTTTCCGCACATAGAGCGGCAGAGCCGCAATTCTAAGTTCCTCATTCACCTTTTGAAGAATGCAATGGTCGCGCCCCAGCCGCCCGCATCGGGTGGAGCGTCGGTGTAGCGATCGACGAATGGTGTCAGGCTAAGGATGGATCGGACAGTTTCGCGCTGCACCCCGATCCCCTTGCCATGGATCAACCGCACGGACCGAAACCCCGCAGCACGAGCGTCTTCCAAATAATCGACGACGACGGTCTTGATCTCGGCCGGACGGACGGTGTGCAGATCTAAGATATCCGTCAATGGTACTCGAACGCCGTCGGGAAACGGATCGAAAGGGTCGATATCATCGTCATCCGCAGGGCCGGGTAACGATAGTTCGACCGGTTCACTTTTGTGCTTATTCCGCCAATTCACTTTGGTTTTTACTGACCGGCCAACCAACCACGTACGGGCCCATTTCTTGACACTCGGTAATACGCAACGGTAAACTCGCCCTTTTCAGTTCAAGGTAATTATTCATGCCAGGCGGGCATGCAATGCAATTTAACATCAGAGTGGTTTAACCGCGAAAGGAATTGAAACGATGGGTAAACGTAACAAAATTACTGTGGTTGGCGGCGGAAACGTGGGCGCCACGGCGGCGCATTGGATCGCCGCCAAGGAATTGGCCGATGTGGTGTTGGTGGATATTGTCGAGGGCGTGCCGCAAGGCAAGGCCTTGGATCTGGCCGAAACCGCTCCGATCGAAGGGTTTGACGTTCATTTGACGGGAACGAACACCTACGAAGCCACGGCCGGTTCGGACATCGTCATCATCACCGCCGGCTTGCCGCGCAAACCGGGTATGAGCCGCGACGACCTACTAAAGACCAACGCTGACATCGTCGGGCAGGTTTCCGAGCAGGTCGCGAAATTCTCGCCCGATGCGATCCTGATCATCGTTTCGAATCCGCTCGATGCGATGTGCCAGGTGGCGTTGCGCCGGTCGGGCTTTCCCAAGCACCGTGTGATCGGTATGGCGGGTGTATTGGATTCGGCCCGCATGCGCTGCTTCTTGGCCGAAGCGCTGGACGTGTCGGTCGAGAATGTGACGGCCTTTGTGCTCGGTGGACACGGCGACACCATGGTGCCGCTGCCGCGCTATTCGACCTGCGCCGGCATTCCGATCACCGAGTTGTTGTCGAAAGATCAGATCGACGCGATCGTCAAGCGGACCGCCGGTGGCGGCGCCGAGATCGTTGCCTTATTGAAAACCGGTTCGGCCTATTACGCGCCATCCGCGGCCGCCGTCGAAATGGCCGAAGCCATCTTGAAGGACAAAAAGAAGATCCTTCCCTGCGCGGCTTTCTTGGAAGGTGAGTATGGTGTCAATGGCCTTTACGTGGGCGTGCCTTGCAAATTAGGCAAGAACGGTCTGGAACAGATCATCGTGATCAACTTGACCGCCGAAGAGCGGATCGCGCTTCAGAAGAGTGCCGCCTCAGTGCAAGAGTTGGTAGACGTGCTGGGAATCTAGATTCCCGCACAACCAAAAGCAAAGGGGCGGGCACATCAAGTGCTCGCCCCTATTTCGTTTCCGATCTTTAAATTCGCGTTAGTTCTTTAGCCAGCCCAACAATCCATGCACGACCGTTTCGCGGTTCTCTTCATAGATCGCTTGCGTCAACGGAATGCCCATGGGGCAAGCCTGAACGCAATTCTGCGCGTTGCCGCAGTTGGTGATGCCGTCATCGCCCATGATGCCTTCCAGCCGTTCGTCCCGCGTCATTTTACCGGTCGGATGCATGTTGAACAGCCGCACCTGACCAATGGCTTGTGGGCCGATGTAGTTGTCGTCGTGGTATTGCGGACAGGCTTCGAGGCAGCAGCCGCAGGTCATACAGCGCGAAAAAGCGTAACGCTCCTCGGCCTCGGTATGCGACATACGCGGCCCCGGGCCTTGGTCATGGGTGCCGTCCAGTTCCACCCAGGCCTTGACCTGCTTCAAATGGTCGAACATCCGCGTACGGTCGACCACCAGGTCGCGCACATTCGGAAATTTCGACATCGGCTCTAACGTGATCGGCTGTTCTAGGTCATCGATCAGCGCCGAGCACGATTGGCGCGCGCGCCCGTTGATCAACATAGTGCAAATGCCGCAGACCTGCTCTAAACAATTCATGTCCCACACCGGCGGAGTCACCGTTTCGCCCTGTTTGGTAACCGGGTTCTTTCGGATATCCATCAGACAGGAAATGATGTTGAGATTCGCGCGATAGCGGATCTCGAATTCCTGCCAGTAGGCCTGACCCTCGGGAGTGTCGCGCCGGCGGATCTTGATCGTCACCGATCTAGGCGGCGTACGGCCCGCGGCCATTTCTTTCTTGATTGTGGTTCCAGCCATGATCGTGTTTCGAATCTCTATTTCGCTGCCGGAGCTGACTTGCCTTTGCTGTAATCACGTTTGCGTGGCGTGATCAACGACGTGTCGACCGCCTCATAAGACAGCACCGGCCCTTCGCCGGTATATTCGGCAATGGTCGTCTTCAGATATTTCTCATCATCGCGATCGGGGAAATCCGGTTTGTAGTGCGCCCCACGCGATTCGTCGCGATTCAACGCGCCCAAGGTAATGACCCGTGCCAATTCCAACATGTTCGTAAGATGGCGCGCATGCGGCACCGCCATGGTGGCCCACAAATTGGAATCGTTGATCGAAATATTCCGGTTGCGCTCCATCAATTCCAGAAGCGTTTCGTCGGTCGCTTTCAATCGATCGTTGTACCGCACCACGGTCACGTTGTCGGTCATGATCTTGCCCATCTCTTCGTGCAATTGGTACTGATTTTCGCGGCCCGATCGTTTGATCAATTTGTCGTTGATCTCCTGCTGGCGGCCCAATTCTTGGTCAAAGAGGTTCGAGGTCCCGGTGTCTTTTCGTTCAACGTT
>JBDSEC010000398.1:0-4430 GCA_039920205.1 Pyrinomonadaceae bacterium | reverse complement strand
GATGGGCGCGCGCACCGCATTCAACCGATCATCTCCCACACCCGTCGCACGCAAACGATCCAACACGATATTCGTGCGGCGGCGGCTGCCGATCATGCCAACGTAATCCGGCTGGGCCGCGAGCACAGATCGCAGGCAATCTTCATCTTCGCGATGCCCCCGAGTGACGATCGCCACCGAAGCGCCGCGGCCGTTCCCGATCGCTGCGCGCACTCCCACCGACCAATCATCGACCTTGATCAATTCAAGCTTGAGTCCACTGAACAGTTCCGGCAGCAAGAGTTCCGCCCGATCGTCGACCAAAATCGTGCGGAAGCCCAGCGCCGGCCCCAACCGCGCTAGCGACGCGCCCACGTGTCCGGCGCCGCAGACGATCAATCGCGGCTCGGGTGCTATTCGTTCAAATAATAATTGAGTGCCGGACTGATCATTTAGTGTGGGGTCGATCTCGTTCGCCGAATAGGTCTTGGCTTCGTTTCGCGAGTCTAGAAAGATCCGTGCGAACGCCGTGGCCGCGGCCTGTAACCCGGGATCATTCAATGTTCCGGCCGTCGAGAGATCCTCGCGCACTAATAACTTATCGCCCATATGACCTGATCCGCCGATCAGTGTCACCAAGGCCGCACTGTCACCCGCCATTAATGTTGATTTGATCGCGGCCAGGATATCCTGATTGGGGGTAATTTCGTTTTCCCTGGCCATGCGCGTGAAATGATGATAGTTGCCCTTGCAGGCCTTAAGGAATTAGCGTTGCTGGACGGTCGGCTTGGGTTCGCCTGGTTTCGTACCAATGCCGATGGCCGCCGCCGCCCGGCGTACCAACCAAAATGGTCCGATCAAAAGATAGATCGGGTTCCGAAAGAAAGCGGGCGTGTTCCCTTCGACCAAGTGACCGGCGAATTGAAAGATCCAACCCACCACGAACATCCCCAGCGCCCAACGCCAATTGTAGAACGCGAGCGGCAACGAGATGACGATCATGGGAATGCCAAAATTGTGCAGCAAACGATTGACCGGATGCCGATGCTTAGCTTTGTAGTTCTCCAAAAACGAATCGGCCATTAGCACACCTCCATCAATTCGCCTTCTTTTACTGTTTCCGCCAACAGAACATTTGACCACACGTCGATCAGTATGGCCATTGTTCCGCCGCAGACCATGCCTTCATCGCTGGCCGCATCTTCGGTCAACGTAAAGTGATGCAGCGCAGATCGGCCCGTTCGCAACGCCTGGCGCGCCTCGGCCCAGACCTCGGCTTCGATACAGCCCCCACCGACGGTTCCCGCGATCTGCCCGTCGGCAAAGAAGAGCATCTTGGCCCCACGCTGCTGCGGCGTGGACCCGCGCGTCTGCACAACGGTAGCGACAATTACGCGCTCGCCGCGAACGACCGCCTCGCTCAACAAATTGTACAACCGTTCCGGCGCAATGGTACCCATGATCTGATAAACGAATTAGACCAATTTTCACGCACAGGCGCAAACATTGAGTAACAGAACAGCACTAGAGGGTGCATTTATAAGTGCGAGTTGGTTGAAGCTCCGCACGCGTTCGTAGCCCATTAGGCCGAACTAATTGTCAGAACCGGAAGCCGTAGCGACGGATTCTTTATTTTAAGGCTACCCTTCGAGGCTAACAGAGGAAAGTCCCGTTTTTCCGCTTCCGATTCTGACCTAGGCCTGAGGTGGGCAACGTGCGCTGTTCATCGCATCTCTTGCGGCTACGCCGCTCTATGTGCGGAAAGGCTCGGCCTTTCAGAGGCCGATTCTATTTGAAGGTTCATGCGGCTACGCCGCCGCGGCGGCGTAGCCGCAAATACGTTAGGGCATCACCCCTGAATGGCGAAGCCATTCCGCACCTAGAGCGGCAGAGCCGCAAAAGCAGGAACAACAAAATCCGATTCGTGATGAATTAACCCGCGCATGCATGTGTCCGCACAAAGACCGGGGTGAGGCCGGGCGAACCCCGGTTCAAGCCGTCAGGGCTGCGCCGTGCGCTCCGTGATGAAAAAGTCTTGGCGCACTTAACCAAAAAAGCGCCAACTGTGTGAAGAAATCCTAGGGTTCGTCGATCTCTTCGCCGTCTTCTGGATCCGGCGGATAGGGATCCGGCAATGCCGCACCGGCGGGAAGAACCCAGACTTCTATCGTGTTGTTTAGCACGGTTTCGGTCGAGGGAGCTAGTAAGATAGTGAAGCGATCGTCTTTGATGCCAAATTTGGACAGCAATTGAGACTTCCATTTGTCGGCTAACTTGCCCAGTTCAATTTCCGGTTCACCTAGCGGTGACGAATCGGGATCGTCACTCCCCAACTTAGGGCGAACGATCAAACAAACATTCAATCTGGCATCGGCGCGCAGGACGTCGGCGAATCCTTCGAATATGCTTCGTTCGTCGGCAGGTTCGCTCAATTGGTAAGCGCTATAGGATCCGATCTGGGTTGCTTCCTTAGGCGGCTTTTCGTTTTTGGCTTCCTTAACCGGCGGTGGTTCGCCCGCCGGCAGGATCCATAGTTGAAGCCTAGCTTGACCGAAATCGTCGTCCTCCTTGGTGGCCTTGTTAGTTCCGCCAAAAATGATCTTCACTCGATCCGCAGCGATCCCCTCTCCTACGATCTCAGCGGCATCACGCTTCGCCAGGCGCCGCCAAATGCCGGGCGCGGAATCGGGAGCGCGATAGGCCACCACATACCCGACGGCCCCAGGTTGTTCCCGTAGGTGATCTGAGAATGTAGCCAGTCGAAGGTTTCCCAGATTAGGGCCACAACCGCAGTCATCGTAATTCTCGTAACCGCGATATTCCACCATCATTCCACGCAGGTCGCTGATCTTCGGGTCATATCGTTTAGGCGTGGGAAGCGGATCGCCGGGCGCGAGTATCCAAGATTCGGCAAACAATTCCGTCGGCGTTCGATAGCGGCCGGCATATCGGGTGACGATTCGCGAAGGATCGAGTCCTCGCGTTTTCGACAGATAGTCAACGATGACACCTAGCATATGTCGGCCGGACCCCGAGCCCGTGCCTTCGGGACCGTACCCAACGACATAGCCGATAGAATCGGGCAGCGAATCGACCGCAATCGCGAAATTGTCCAAGCGCGCCGATGCCTCTTCCAGCCCGACGCGGCCGAAAGAATCAAACGGGGTGGCCTGCGGCCCGCCATCCTGACCGAACACGTTCGCATAAAGAAAGACGACAAAGATGGTCGTTAGCCCAAACCGCCAAATGTTCTTCATCCATTCTTCCTTCGGTACGATCGGCAAATTCCGAAATAAGATCGGCGTTTCGGGGCTAACAAGTCAGTACCACCTGCGGTAGCGGGTGGCTTTCAACGTAAAGCCACCCGCTACCGCAGGTGGTACTGACCTCGTAGCAAAGTGGCCTTCATGTAAGACCGATCAACGGCCTACTTCACCGTCATCTGATTATAGATCTTACGCGGATGGGCGTCGGTTGCGATCTTCAATACAGTAGGGACCTTGGCACTAGGTATGTCACCCGAAAGAATGATGGCGCCGTTGGCCGCCTCGACCGAAACAGAAGTTATACCTAAGTCGGCCAAGCTGCCCTTGATCATCCGAACCAGTTCAGCATCGGTCGGAACATTTTCCGGTTCGACCTCGGGTTGATCCGCGCCGTTCGCGTCAACCGGTGCGGTGGTATCCGGTGTGCGGCTGCCGGCGGGTGTAGGCATACTTTCCTGTTCCAACCCCTCGGCCTCGACCGTGCGCCGCAATTTATCGACCAGCGCATCCGCACTCGCAACCGCGCCTTCCAAACGATTCCGGTTCAACGACATATTGGAGAGTTGGGCCGTGGCCTTAGCTTTTTCGGCTTCCAAATATCTTCGCCGTTGTTCGCGCACCAATTCCGGACGCGTTGATCCGTTAAGCGCACCGATGTTCTCGATATTTTCGGGCAGCAGGTCATAATTGAGCTCTTCTAGCCGCCCCTGCAAAGCCGTTTCTCGATCCTGCGCGGCAAATAATTGGATCCGCAGACTGTCGGCGCGGGCCTCGGCGCGGGTTAGCCGTTCCAGGTCCACCAACGAGCGCTGGCTCGCTTCCATCTGCTTGATGCGTTGGCTAAGGCTGTTGACCTGTCGCGACAATCCAGAGATCGTTGTGGGCGCCGGATCGGTCTGCGGCTCGGTGTTGTTGGTGGTGGTCCGGGTCCGTCCGGTGCGCCGCGATGTATCCGGGGTCGGATCGGTGTCGGAATCGGCCGTGCTGACGATCCTTACCTCGCCGGTATTCGGGTCGGTGGAGGATGTCGGTGGGGGCACCGTGCGTTTAGTGGTTCGTTTTCTCTGGGCTTCCGCCACGCCAGAGCCCAACAAAACTAAAAATACCGCTAAAACTAACGTAAATAGTGATTTATTTCGAAACATACTGCCCCTATTCTGTTTAACCAACTGTCAGATTGACAGA
>JBDSEC010000397.1:0-5069 GCA_039920205.1 Pyrinomonadaceae bacterium | reverse complement strand
GTTCGGGTACACTCTGCAGAAAATCAATGTCCGAAGATTCCACGACAAACGAGTCCGCGGGCGCGACCATTTTGGTCGTGGACGATGATGCCAAGCAGCGTCGAAAGTTGGAAAAGCTTTTAACCGGTGACGGTTATGCGGTGGTAGTGGCCGTGGACGCCCCAGAAGCATTGCGCCTGGCCTATGCGGGTAATTGCGATCTGGTCGTGATGGATCTCGAGATGCCCGAATTCAGTGGGGTGGCGCTTTGTCGTTTACTGCGGGCGCAAGACACCACCCGCCACTTGCCGATCCTGGCGCTTTCCGCAAACAACAAAGAAGACAGCAAGGTCGAAGCCTTTCAAGCGGGGGTTGATGATTACATCGTCAAACCGTCCACACCGCGCGAACTGCTTTCCCGCATAAGAGTTCATCTTGAGAACGCCGCGCTTACGCGTACGCTGTTGGGCAGTAACCGGGAACTGCTTTTCTTGGCCGACTTGGGACGTAATCTCCTGCGCGCCTTGGAGCCCGAACAGGTAGTGCGCACGGTGGCCGCGGCGACCTATGACGGAACGAATGCCGTGCTCTGTGCGGTGGCGATCAATTTAGGGCGTTCCGACGAAACGGCTTGTGTTTTCGATCGCGAAGGCAGTGCCGAAGGCCCGGCGCAATTAGAGTTAGGCCGGATCCGGAGTTGGGTCCGATCTGACGAGGGTGCGGCGGCCGCGATAATTAATGAAGCAGACAAGTTTTTTCTACGCGACGATCGTCATCAGATCGAATACGTCGCGCCGCTGCGGTTCGGACGGCGTACGCAAGGGGCATTGATCGTCGGATTCGATCGTGACGCGGATTGCTCCGACACGGTGCGGCGTCTGGTTGATGCTGCCGCGCAACAGACCGCACTGGCGGCGCACATCTCGTCGCTTTATGACGCGGCGCGTGATGCTTCGATCTCGTTTGCTAAAGAGGAACAGCGGCGGTTCATGGAGTCCATCATCGACACGTTGCCGATCTCGCTTTACGCGGTTGATCGGAATTTCAAGATCGTGGCCTGGAACCGAAATCGTGAAGTTGGTGGTCAGGGAATTCCCCGCGACGACGCGATCGGCCGGAACATTTTTGAAGTACTCACGCGGCAACCGCGCGAGATGCTGGAACATGAATTCTCGCGCGCCTTTGCGACCGGCAACATTGAACGCATCGAACAAGAGACCGTCGATGAAGGCGGCAACACCCAGCATTGGTTGATCAGCAAGATCCCCATGCGCAACAGCGAATCGGGCGAGGTAACGCATGTGATCACCGTGGGGGAAAATATCACTGCCCGGGTAAAAGCGAATCGGGCGATCGCCCGGGCCGAACGGCTTTCTTCGGTGGGCCGGTTAGCGGCGGGCGTGGTGCATGAAATAAACAATCCGCTGGCGACCATCTCGGCCTGTGCCGAAGCCTTGGAATCGCGCGTGGCCGACGGCGCCTTTGCCGATTCGCCAGACATCGAAGACCTGCGTGAGTATCTGGGGCTGATCCTCAGTGAAGCCTTCCGCTGCAAATCGATAACCAACGGCTTGTTGGATTTTAGCCGGCAGCGCGCCGCCTTACCCGCCCACGTAAATTTAGCTGAAGTGCTTCGGTCCGCGGCGCGTTTGTTATCGCATCAGCGCCGCAATGAAGAAGTCGAAGTTGTCGTCGAGATCGACGACACGCCGATCGAGGTCAACGGAGACGAAGGCCAGTTGCAGCAAGCCGTGATCGCGCTTTCCACCAACGCACTGGACGCCATGCCCGACGGGGGAAAGCTAACGCTGCGGGCCGGCGCCCGCGACGGATTGGCTTATATCAAGGTGATCGACACCGGCATCGGCATCGCACCAGAATTCCTGGCGAAGATATTCGATCCGTTCTTTACCACGAAAGAACTGGGTCAGGGAACGGGACTGGGCCTAGCCGTCTGCTATGGGATCGTCACGGAACACGGCGGCCGGTTGGATGTTAGATCGACCTTGGGAAGTGGAACCACGTTTACGATCTTTTTGCCGGGACAGGACTAGGCGGGTGGGCAGCCCGCTTCGCAGGGGTCAGGGGTTGGGGGTTAGGGGCTGGGGAAGAACGCGCTGCGTAGCGACGAGGTCGGTACGACCCTCTGAGCCCGTCGACCGCTAGCTCGTTGAGATGCCCACCCGCTTCTATCGCCGGTGGGCCTGACTTCATTGGCGGGATCAACTTCGTCAAAAAAACTTCTGGTGCGCGGCGGCCGCAAAATAGTGTAAAGTGTTAAATGGTGTGCCGATTCTGCTTACACCTGACACACCCTCCCAGAACCCATGAGCGAAATACCACCAACACGAATATTGGTCGCCGAAGACGAAGCCAATTTGCGGCTGGTCATCCAGAAGGAACTGCAGCGTCTGGGCCACAAGGTCCAGGTCGCCCCGGATGGCGATGCGGCGCTGCGTATACTGGAAGAGGGCGAGATAGATGTCCTGCTTTGCGATATTAATATGCCCTTACTCGATGGCATGGAGTTGTTGCGGCGCACGCGCGAACGGGCCAATCCACCCGAAGCGATCATGCTGACCGGACATGCGACGGTCGAGACCGCGATCGAAGCGATGAAGCTTGGCGCCTACGATTATCTGTCCAAGCCATATCGAATAAACGAACTAGATGCGCTAGTAAAACAAGCCGCGGAAAAGCGCCGGTTGCGCACCGACAACCAACGGTTGCGCGCGCAATTGGCCCGGCATAACGCCACCCCCGAGATCATCGCCGAATCGGCCGCCATGCGTGAAGCGGTGCGGCTGGTCCAACGCGTAGCTCCGTCAGAAGCTTCAGTTTTGATCACCGGCGAAAGCGGCACCGGCAAGGAGTTGATCGCGCAGGCCCTGCATCGTTTGTCGAAACGCGCCGATGCTTCGTTCGTAGATCTAAATTGTGCGGCGTTCCAAGAATCGTTATTGGAGTCGGAATTATTTGGCTACGAAGCCGGCGCATTTTCGGGCGCCAAGGGGCGCAAACTCGGATTGTTTGAGTTGGCCGATGGCGGCACGCTTTTCCTCGACGAAGTGACGGAGCTACCGATGCCGCTGCAGGCCAAGCTTTTGCGCGCGATCGAAACGCGATCGTTCTATCGCGTGGGCGCGGTGCGCAAAGTCGAAGTCAACGTGCGCATCATTGCCGCGACCAACCGCAGTCCGGACGATGCCATCTCGGGCGGTCACTTTCGATCCGATCTGCTCTATCGCATCAACGGGTTTGAGATCCCGCTTAAGCCGCTACGCGAACGCACGGAAGACATTGCGCCATTATCCGCACACCTGCTCAGACAACTTGGCGGAGCGAGCGCACCGGAATTAACTCCCGAAGCGGTCGAAGCGTTGCGCACCTATCGGTGGCCAGGCAACGTGCGGCAATTACGCAATTGTTTAGAGCGGGCGGTGCTCCTGTGTGATGACGGCCGCATCACCTTGGCCGAACTGCCCCCGGAAGTGGCGCGACAAAACGCTCCGACCGCGGTTTCTGAGAGTAGTGGACCAGTTGAAGCCGGCGGTCAAAGCGAATCATCTAGCGCGCCTACGTCCCTACGCGATGCTGAACGCGCACAGATCATCGCGGCACTGGAACAGACCAACTGGAACCGTGGTAAGACGGCGGAATTGCTGGGCATCTCGTCGTCGACCCTCTATCGCCGGCTGCGTGACTACGATCTGGAAAAGCGGATCTGAGAATTCCCTGATCGATCGCGGTAAGACTTGAATATTTTCGCTAGGACCGCGTGCCGCTGGAGCGTGGGCGACCCGCCCGCAGGTTGCGGAGCCAAGCTGATAAAAGAAATTCTCCATCATACGTTGAAAGTCTTCCGGGGAACCTGCCGCATCCGCGACCTGCGGGCGGTTCGCCCACGCTTCGGCGGATAACCCTCCCGTGGTCCCGGTAAAGGCAAGCCACCGGTTATCCAGCAGCAAGTTAGTTGACCTTGAATTCGATCCCGGCAAGCGCCTGGCGAACTCCCGGCAGGACCAATTCGTGAAAGACCTGGTCCATTCGCTCAGGCGATTCCGGCATGTCGTGGTCGACCCACCAGCGAAGCATATCAAGCATTGAACCGGCCAAGTAATTCGCGATGATCGGAATCGGCACGCCGGGTCGGGTGCCCGCGACCAACGCTTTCGTCAATGAAGTTTCTAAGCATTGAGCCAGAATGCGGCGTCCGTTTCGGTAGAACCAATCGACTTTGCGCGACCGCGCCAGAGCCTTAAAGAACCGCTCGAAATCTTGCACATGGGTGAACAGCTCGCGTATCGGCACACAGTGTGGTTCGCTGACGTTACTCCAGTCGATGTGCTGGGCCACTTGGTTTAGCACCCGCTCAATGTCGCGCAGGAATAGGTCATCCTGGTCCTTGAAATGAGCGTAAAAGGTCGAGCGACCGACATTGGCCCGGTCGATAATGTCCTGGACGGTGATCGAGTCATAGCGCTTTTCTAAGATCAAACCGATCAGCGCTTTGCGCAATGCGTCCTGCGTACGTCCGGCGCGACGATCGATCTTTTCCGGCTCATCATGCATAAAGCCCATTTTCGCACAACGCCGGCCTTTTTGTTTCCGGACAAATCAGCCCATTTTGTTCGGTTTGGCACATTCAGGAATACATTGGTTGGTGACATTGCCGTCCGCGCGTCGTTAGACTCCAAGGATATTTCAGTAGGAGGAAACAACATGAGGCTTAAAACATCATTCATCGTCGTCCTTGCGGGGTTGATAACCACCGCGGTCTTTTCGGCACCTTCGTCGGGCGGACGGCGGACACATGCGGCCGGAAATGACGCTGACGCGATCACCGGCGAATGGAACGCGGTACTGTCTATACAAGGGATGAGCGCGCCCGTCGCCTTCAAGTTCAAGGTCGATGGCAACCAAGTGACCGGAACGGCGGATTCGGACCACACGGGGCACGGCACGCTAAGCAAAGGTACGTGGGCTGACCATAAGATCAACTTCACTCTCGACTTTACTAAGCACGAATCGATCGACGTGTGGGGTTGGCTCGAAGACGGCAAGTTGAAAGGCGAGTTTGCCACTGAAGG
>JBDSEC010000396.1:0-2500 GCA_039920205.1 Pyrinomonadaceae bacterium | reverse complement strand
GACGCCAGGAAATAGGCCAACTGGATCGGATCGCCCGCGCCCAAGATCGCCGCGCGCACTTCGTGCGGAACCTGCGGCAACATCGCCAGCGCCTGCTGGATCAAGGACTGCACGTTGCGGCGCAGTGCCTCGACCTCTTCGGGATCGACCACTGTCAGTTCCGGCAGGATCTCGACGCGGGCCTTCAGGAACGGCTGCTCTTGCGTCCAACCCAAGACGCGCACGCGGTCGGCGCCCTGCACGATCAGTTGCAAACTATCGTCCGAACGGATCATGCGTTTGACCATAACCAGAGTGGCGACTTCGTAGAGATCTATCGGCAAAGCATTCGATCCGGTAGTATTTTCCGATCGCGCCGACACCGCCGCGATCAGCTTTTCTTGCGTGGCCAACGCTGCTTCGACCGCCGCGATCGAACGGGTGCTGCCCACTAGCAGCGGGGCTAACGTGCCTGGAAACAACGTAGTGTTCTGCAGCGGCAAGACCGGGATCTCGAACGGCACGCCGGGTGCCGGGGATTCGGTCGTGGTTGGGACTTGTTCTTGATTCTCTGCCATGATTTCCCTGTTCAATCCGGATCGTCCGGAACTCAGATCTGTTTTAAATTAGTTCGATTCCTGCTACTCGTCGTCTGGGCTCTCGGCCTCGTAACCTTCGTCGTCTACGCAATCGCCGCCGGCCCGCAAATGCAATACCAACAGCCCGTCGCGATAATCTCGCACGAAAGTTGCGCCATCGATCGAACAGGGGAAATGGAGCGTCTTCACGAACCGGCTGTACATGATCTCAAGCTGGTGATAGGTGACACCTTCGCCAAAAAACGTGTCGCGGCGGCAACCGCTGATGACCAAAGTGTTTCCGCCCAGACTGAATTCCAGGTCTTCGAGATTCACCCCGGCGAGTTCGACCTTTACGATCCAGCCGTCATTGGTTTGATAGACGTCGGCGGCCGGACTCCAGGCCCGGCCGGACATGCGCGCCGCACGGGGCGGCTTATGCAGTAAACGGAAATATTGCTCAACGGATTTCGCCATAAACATTCGCGCCGCCGCTAAAACTCATTAATAGATCTCACTACTGGAATATTAACGCCGCCGCGCGCGATTTGTCACACCGTTCACTTTCGCCCAACAAAACGCGGCCGCTTTGCCCGAAGCGCAAGCAAGACTCCCCTCCCTGGCTAAGGAGGGGTGGGCGCGGAGCGCCGGGGTGGTTCGTTCTGTTAATGTTCCTAAGTCCGATTTTGGATTCAACAGAACTACCACCCCACGGCCGCAAGCGGCCTACCCCTCCTAAGCATAGGAGGGGAGTTCTGAGCGCGATCAAACGTGGATGGATTTTCCTTCAACTAGCACTTTTTATTGCCCCAGAAAAAAGCTGCCGCCCGATAAGATCCCGGACGGCCGCCTGGTTTTTTCGTGGGCTATGATTAGCCGATCGCGATCTCGGCCACCACCGTGACTTGCGACTTCATTTCTAAATTTCCGACCTCTATCGGGGTTGCGTAATCATCACGTTTGAGCGACGTCGTTTCCGCATAGATGATCGGCCGCTGCTGCGCGCCCGCTTCTTGCACTTCGGCGATCCGGACCAGACGGCCGCCCAACGCTTTCGCGATGGTTTGCGCTTTGCTCATCGCCTCGGTCGTGGCGTTGGTCAGGGCCTGATCGCGCACCGATTTGTCGGCACGAAGGGTGAACGAAATACCGTCCACATTATTCGCGCCAGCTTTACCTGCGGCGTCGATCACGGCGCCGACTTGATCCAAGTTACCCATCGTCACGGTGACGCTATTACGCGCTTCATACCCGGTGATCGTCGGCGGTTGGCCCTCTTTGTAAACGCGTTGCGGGTTCAGGCTATAACCGCTGGTCTTCACTTCGGCGCCGTTGCCGGCGGCACGCTTTAACGCATCCAAAACGCGGTTGGAAAGCCGCGCGTTTTCTTGCTGGGCTTCGACCGCCACCGCGTTTTGCGTCACGACCGAAAATACCAAGATCGCCGTGTCGGGTTGGGCGTTCACGGTGGCATCGCCGCTAACCGTCACGCGCGTAATTTTATCGGATACTTGCGTCAATTTGGTCTGCGGCTTTGCCGGGCGCTTGCCGCGGGCGTAACTGCTGACCGGTACCGAGGTCATAACCGCAAGTGCGGTCAAGGTTGCTAAGATCGCTTTTCTCATGATCATTTTCTCCCTTAAATAATTACCCATTGTTTGTGGTCACCGCCGGTGGCGCCGGGAGAGCCATGCCTCCGGTGCGGGCCGTTGATTGAACGACGGATGAGGTCGTTCTTGCAGAATTGAGAGTAGCCACAGAGGTCTCAGAGGTCACAGCGCAGCCCTGACGGGCCGCAACCAAACCCCGATTGGTTTTTCCGGCTCCCCCTCTCCCTTTGGGAGTGTATATACCGGGGACGTAGGTTACAGGTGTCCGCAGACATGGGTTACACATTCGATAATGGCATGAAGACCTTTTTAGGAGGAGATCATGCCTTGGCA
>JBDSEC010000395.1:0-13679 GCA_039920205.1 Pyrinomonadaceae bacterium | reverse complement strand
ACTCTCACTTTTGTTGCAACCCGTGCTAGGCAAGCCAAGCAGCTTTATTCCTCACGTGCCGGGGTCATCGTTGATTGGCGCTAGACAGGGCTGGTCGATCGGTTGATATTGACGTTCGGAGAATTGTGTACGATGCGGGAAAAGGTATACGGCAATTCAACTTCCGAATCACGGAGCGATTTGACTGCTCACGGTTGACTGCCTACTGCTCACTGCTCACTTTTTTTGTACGTGCCGTTTCCCGCACCTTAACGGGTGCGACGAAGGCAGAGGATGCCTTTTTCTTAAGGAATTGAGAGCTGAGATTGTTCGGCTTCAATGCAGAGGGGGTAAAAAAAACAATTGCGAATGACTGGCCAATCATGACCTAATAGTCGGCCTCTGCGGCAAGCGGGCAATACGTAATGCATTGTGGGAAGCGGGGTCGGTAAAACTTTAGTTGCCTTAGCCCGCGTATGCGGGCGGACCGCCTAAAGACCGGCAGTGAGTCTGCGAACCCCGGTTCAGCGGTTATATTTTGCAAGCCCGTGAAGCGGGCGACTGACACTTGCGCCAGGGTATATCGGACGCCCATTTCATGGGCTGGGTCGGCCTTTTGTAGAGCCGGGGTTCGCGTGCGAAAATTGATAGTTATACCTATGACCTTACCAACGAGATTTTCTAATGTTACTTACTATCTCATTTCGGGCGAATACAGCTTTGCCGGTGAACTTGTACTTTCAAAACAGACACTCTATTTCTTTCCCTTCGAGGATCTGGTTGGACAGCGAATGGACGAAACTTTCGACGATCCGCAGTCGCTAAAAGGTGAAGTGAAGTGGCTGTTCAAGACATTCAAAGGTCTAGTGCGTGGTACTCCGTTCGAGCGGATGGGCATCTGGCATAAGGGGATAAGTGATGAACAATTCCGAACCCGAGCCGACGCTTGTATTGCCGGCGAAACGACCGAAGCCTCCTTAGCAGTATCTCGTGCGTCGTTACCAAGCCCGAGCCGTTTCCTATTGGGCGAGATGTCCAACCTGGGAGTTAGCGCCCAGGGTGGTCTGTCGTTCGCCACCCAATCGGACCAGCATGATTTCTTGGTTGGCTGGTGGGGCCGGAAAAAACTGCGCGCGGCCTTACAGGAAGCGGGGTTTGGCGAACACTAGGTCGTGGCCCAGGCGTGGGAGGTGACGCTTTGGGCGTCATCGTTCTATTGCCAGGTAATACCATAAGGAATTGATATACCGCGAATCGAGAGGTTCTCGCTAGCCGACGCGGGTTTAGTTTTCGGGGTCGTACCGATGAATGAAAACGACGCCAGGGCGGTTCGACCCGGATATCAGCAATCGAAGCGCAATGTATTGATCGCCGTCGCCGTGCTATCGGTTGCCATCGCACCGGTTGCGCAGCTTGTTGGGCAGGATCCCGGTTCCGAGCGACTCTTGAACATTATTTCGGTATTTGGCTACGGCATTCTGATGTTCGCTTGGTGCTACTACGACGGGTTGGAGCGCAACCGGCCGTTGACGCCGCGCTTTCGCCTGTTGATCGTGGTGCTAGGTACGCCGGTGCTCTTTTTTCATCTATTCCGCACGCGTGGTTTTCGGCCGGGTTTGAAAGCGAGCGGACTGGCGGTATTGGTATACTTTGGGAGCATTCTGTTAACGGCGTTTTCTTACTTCCTGACCGCATTGGTTGCCACCGGCAGATAGTGGTTCCAGCCAGAAAACTTACTCGCCTCGGTTTGCATCCAAATCTCTGCCGACCGGGAATCACTATCAACGTAGATTGCTTGTTCTCGCTACGGAGAATGCTATATGCTCGGCACGAGCGACGGAGGCTCACAATTGGACCACTCGAACTCTAATCATTAAGGAGCGACCTATGCCACGACCCCATCTTCTCAACATGCCGCTTTGCTTGGCGTTTTTGATCCTTGGACCGATCTTCGTTGGTGCGACCGTAACCGCCTCGGCCCAAACATTTACCGAGATCCAGACCTGGGACCGCGAAGCTGCCCAGCTCTTGAAAGAAGGAAAATATGTCCAGGCTTTGCCCGTGCTGGAGCGCCTGGCGATCTCAAAGCCCGACGACGCTCAGGTGCAGTGGAATCTCGGGTTTGCCTTGTTGGCCAAGTCCCGCACCTCGACGTTTGATTGGGACCAACGTGATCTGCGGGTCAATGCGCGCAAAGCCTTTGTTCGATCAAAGGAACTGGGTAATACCGAAGCGGTCTTGCCGGCCTTGATCCAGAGCCTTCCGCCGGATGGTTCACCGGGTCCGGGATTTTCACCAAATGAAGCCGCGAACGCGATGATGAACGCGGCGGAAGCAAGCTTTTCCAGCGGCAACCTGGATGACGCGTTCAAGAAGTATCAAGCCGGGTTAAAACTGGACCCGACCATCTACGAGGCCGCGCTTTATTCCGGCGATGTTTTTCTGCGGAAGGAAGAATATGCCCAGGCCGAGATCTGGTATCAGCGGGCAATCGCGATCAATCCCAATCGCGAAACGGCCTATCGTTATTCAGCGACGCCGTTAATGAAGCAGCGCAGATTCGACCAAGCGCGCGACCGCTATATTGAAGCCTACATCAGCGAACCGTACAGCCGCTTTTCCGTCGCTGGAATTACTAACTGGGCCAAGGCGACGAACACCAGCATGTCCCACCCGCAGATCGACATCCCAACCAAGGTCACGTTTGCCGAGAACGGCGACGTCAAGGTCGATCTGGATGTATCACTATTATCGGGTAAGGATGATGGATCATTTGCCTGGATCGCCTACGGCGCGACGCGTTCCAGTTGGCGCAAAGAGAAATTTGCCAAAGCATACCCGCGCGAGAAAGCTTATCGCCATAGCCTGGCCGAAGAGGCCGATGCCTTACGCAGTGTTTTGCTTATCGCGACGACGGACAAGAAAGTGAAGACGCTGAATCCGACGTTGGCAAAATTGAAAAAACTTGACGAGGATGGGGTGCTCGAGGCCTATTTATTGATCGCGCGACCCGACGAAGGGATTGCGCAGGACCACGCCGCTTATCTTAATTCGAATCGCGATAAGCTGCGGCAGTATGTGGTGAAGTACGTCGTGACCAATGGGGGCAATTGGTAATTTTCGCAGCGTTTACGCGTGAGTGGAGATCTCAATGAAAATACGATTGATGGTCGCAACGTCTATCGTTGCGTTAAGCTTTGGTCTTTCATCGGCACAGAGCGCTGCGGATCTTAACGCGAAATACGGGATACCAGAAAAGGCTTACGCCGTTAGTGATCGGGTTTGGATGTCACCCGACTACGCTGCGGACGGGCAGGTTTGCCGGATGCGGTTGTACGCCCGGCACATTGCGGCGGATACTGACTTTGTCTCTCAGCAACTCAGTTTCGGCGAGTTTTATGAGGTGGTCGAGGAGTTGGTGCCGCGCGCCTCCCGAGGTGCGCCAAAAGAACTTGCATCGGCGTCGCGCCGAGGTTGGGCGACTGGTGGCGGCTCAATGTGGTCAATTTTTGCCTACGAATGGGTGACGTTAACTTTCGTCAATGGGTCTAAGGTTGATCTCGACGCTTCGTCAATACAACGTGGGGAGTACACGCTTGGTAATTTTGCCGAGTCATCGGCGGAACCGGAAGCAAAACCGGCAGCGGAGCCAAAGAATGAGTTTGAACCGTACAAAGATTCACCGGTCGAAGTCGTAACCATCGCTTGGAACGATCGAAAATGCGTGGGCGAGTGAGCGGAAAGGGGCGGACCCCATTAAGACCGGCGGTGAGTCTGCGAACCCCGGTTCGATAGCTTTTTTTGCCAGCCCGTGTAACGTGCGACCGACGATTTCGATGGTTTTCCAGTCACCCATTTCCTGGGCTGCAAGGTCTATCTGCGGTGCCGGTTTGGAAAAGCAAATATTCGATCACGATCTGATTAGGGCAATTGAATTATGGTATCCCACCTTACGAATCACATACGATGTTTCAAATCGCTCGCGCGGATCGGCTCGCTTTTGCTGGCCCTTCAACTCGCCATTAGCCCAGTATGCCTGTCGCAGTCACCCGAGCCACCCGGAACCGTGCCGATCCGGATCGGCCTTTTCTTCGACATGACCGGACGGACTGCCAGTTTTGGCGTGGCCTCGGTAAACGGCATTCGGATGGCAACGGACGAGATCAACCAGTCCGGCGGCGTCTTGGGCCGCCCGATCGAGTTGATCGTGCTGGACGATGAAGGCTTCCCCGCCGACGCGAGCCGCGTGGTTCGCAAACTGATCAATGAATATCAGGTCGTTGCCTTGCTTGGTGAAGTAGCCTCGACCAATTCACTGGCTGCGGCGCCCCACGCTCAAAGCGCGAAGATCCCGATGATCACTCCGTCGTCAACCAACCCGAAGGTTACGATGGTCGGCGACTACATTTTCCGCACCTGCTTTATTGACCCGTTCCAGGGGACCGCGATGGCGCAATTCGCGCGGAATACGTTGCGCGCCAAAACCGCGGCGATCTTGGGAGACGTAAACTCTGATTACAGCAATGGTCTGGCTCATAACTTTGAAGCCGAGTTCAAACGGCGCGGCGGTCGGATTATAAGCTCCGGTTTCTATACCCAAGATGACTTGGATTTTAAGGTTCAGCTTCGTAAAATACGCGCTGCCCGACCCGATGTGATCTATTTGCCGGGATACTATTCAGAGGCCGGTTCTATAATTAAGCAAGCGCGCGAGCTAGGCATGCGCCAGCCCGTCTTGGGCGGTGATGGGTGGGATTCGCCGCAGCTCTTTGGTATGGCCGGCGACGCTTTGAATAATACGTACATTTCGAATCATTACGCGACGGATGATCCGGATCCGCGGGTTAAGAAATTTGCCGCAGACTATCGCGCGCGATTCAAAGAAGAACCGGAAGCGCTGTCGGCCTTGGCCTACGATTCGATGAAGGTGTTGGCCGATGCGATCCGGCGTGCCGGTTCCACCGATGGTCCAAAGCTGCGTGACGCCCTTGCCCGGACCAAAGACTTTCCGGGCGTCACCGGCAATATAACGATCGATGCCGATCGCAACGCGGTTAAGCCGGCCCTGATCCTCCAGATAAAGAACGGCGGGTTTGTTTATAAGGAGAAGGTATTTCCTCCGGCGCCACGGAACTCGGGAACCGAAGACTCAAATGACATAGTTCGAAGCGATCGGAATGGAGATGCAAACATTACGCAGGAAGACATTTCCAAGCTTCCCGTGGGTTATCGTCGGCCCGCGTTGAGCTTGCGCCAGGCCTTGAAAATTGCGGAAGGCTATGCCCGCAAACAGAAACTAGCCCTATCGACTTTCTATCTAGACGAAGCAAGAATAATCCTATACGGGAGTGAGCAAGCGGAAAAAGAGAGACGCTGGTATCTTCATTGGACGAGCGATGCGCCGTTGGGCGGTTCGATTGAAATGACTGTTTCGATGGATGGCAAGGTCGCGGCCACGCCATCGATGTAGAAGTCTGCTAAATAGTTCAAAAACACTTTACGCTGATGCCCATGACGTAGGTACGTTATTTTACTAGATGGCAATGCCGGTGCTGTGTCATGTTTTTTGCAGCGGAGTCGTAGCCCGTGCCTACGGGCGGACCGCATAAAGACCGGCGGTGAGTTTTCGAACCCCGTTACATTCCAAACAATCCGGCAGGCCTGTGTAGCGGGCGACCGACGCTTGCCGATAGTTGGATCGGCCGCCCATTTCATGGGCTGGGGTGGTTTTTGTCCATAAGGAGAATAAATAAGGTGGCTTTTTCTCAATGTAAGTGAGGAATGAAATGAAACAAATACTAATCAGCGCCGTTGCCGTCATTGCGCTGTTCGTCGCGGCCCAAACACCGGGCGACGCGCACATTCGCGCAAGCGGTAAAACCTCGTCTTTCAAAGGCAAGATCTTTCTGGGAGACAAAACTCACTCAATTGCCGATGCCGAGATCATGCTGATGGACGACAAGAAATCCGACAAGCAGAACAACACGGTCGAGACCAAGACCGACGCCGAGGGGAACTTTTCTTTCGCGTCGGTGGCCGAGGGCAAATACACCGTTTCGATCCGCAGTTGGTACAACACGCAGGAAGAAGCACCGTGCCAATTTTTGGTAGCCAAAACGAAAGATAAGGAATCGTCCGTGATCGTCATGAAGGACAAAGACAAGTTCGTCCAACAGATCTTTATCAACAATTTCACGGTCAAAGGCGGAAAAGAGATCGTCCGCGATTTCGATATTGTCTGCCACAGCATGTTCGGTGGTTAGGTATGACGGTTACGCATGACCGAACGTTGGTTCTTTATTTTGGTGCTGGCGAATGTGACGGTGATCCTGGCGTGCGCGCTCTGGAAACATCCGGTAACCGCGGGGGGTTGGTTCTCGCTCGCATTGTGCATGATCAATGTGTTGGGTTGGTATGCCGTGGCGTTATTTCCGGATCAGGGACACCCGCCCCTCTCGCTCTTCCCGTCAGTGTTCTTTTGGTTCTTTAACATTTTGCTTTTGCCCACCATCGGAGTATCGCTTTGGATGTTGCATATAGAAAAGGAAGAGCGCGCGGCCTTCATAACCATCGCGAGCATTTATTTTGCGCTCAATGTTACGGTGCTGTATCTGCTTCCTCTAGAGATCGTTGTTCGGCAATTGATTCGTTGAAACGAGTTGCGATCGATGTTTAGGTCTGATCTGGCCTCCCGTGCAACAGGTGATCCAGGGTTTGAGATTCCCGCGTCTGACGCCCCCGTGATATCCTTTCGGCATGTTCATTCGCACCGTATTTGTTGTATTTACTGTTCTCAGCGCGGGACTTTCCGCCGCCCTGGGCCAAGGAATGCCCATGACCAAGCCCGCTGTCACGGCGACGACGGCTCCGGCAGTCCTTACGGTTGGTGGCGAGGTGGCAAAGCCGCTTACGCTTTCACCTGCCGATCTGGCCAAACTGCCGCGGCAAACCGTTACGGTCGCCGGACATGACGGCAAATCTTCGACGCTTGCCGGCGTTTCGCTGATCGAGATCTTAAAGCAAGCCGGTTTGGAATTGGGCGACAAGCTTCATGGCAAGAGCTTTGCAATGTTCGTCGTCATCGAAGCCACGGACGGTTACAAGGTTGTCTTGTCGCTGCCCGAGATAGACAGCGGCACGATGATCATCGCCGACCAGGAAGACGGCAAACCCTTGTCCCAAGGCGAAGGCCCGTGGAAACTGGTTATCGCCAGCGATAAGAAGCCGCATCGCTGGGCCCGGCAGGTTGTATCGATCACGGTGCGACGTGCATAAGTTTTGCAAGACCTTAATTTAAAACATCCCCGACCAACTTCAACCCGTGGAGAAACAACTTGCGCTATTTTAAAACAATCATTCTGTCGCTACTTCTTCTGCTGTGCCCGTCCTTCGCGCTAGCCCAAGGGACAACCGCCACGGAAAAAACGATCTACTTGATGGGAGAGGTAAAGATGTCCTCGCCGGCGGGTCAACCGTACGGTTCGTCCGTCTCGTTGGTTAAACGCACGCTAATGCCGGCCGAGAGTAAGATCATCGAATTAGTAGCCAGCATCGATGCCCGTGGTCCGGTGAAGGAATATACGACCATTTTCGAAATAAAGGGCGCGGCTTTTACCGTCAAAGATCAAGAAGGAACCTTTGCTGGTAGCGGCGAACTGATCGGCGCCGCCTGGGATTGGTCCGGCTGGAAATACAACGTCAATATGTTGGGCGATAATAAGGGTACGCTAACGGCGGAGGATACCTTCGCCAACGGGACCCTGATGGTGAAAAAGAGCTTTTCCGGACCAGATGGAAAAATGCGCGTTTTATTCTCCGAAGAGCTAAAGCCGATCAGTAAGGCTATGTACGAACTTTTGCATGCAAAATTGCTTGGCTCCGGCGCCGTGAAATAGATCTTCGCGAATAGTTGACCGATGAAACAATGCGCTGCCTGCAATCGAGTTTACGAGGATGAATCGTTGCGGTTCTGCCTGGACGACGGATCCGTGCTGACCGCCGCTTATGATTCCGCAGCGACCCAGCTCATTTCCCCGCGTCGGACCGCCGACGCGCGCACCGAGGTATTGCCGGGCGTCACGACGGCGGCGTTTGAGACCTCGTCTCCATCAGTCCCGACCCGGGAAGCTCCGATCGTGGTCAACAAACCCACCCCCTGGACCAATTACGTGATCATAGCTTTGTTGGCGTTGATCGCCGGCGGCGGGGTGGTGTGGTTGTTGGTCTGGCGCGGCAACGCGAACGCTAATAGTTCCAATTCTTCAGCGAATCAAGCGCAAGGGAATTCAAACCTGGCAAATTCCGGGCAGACTTCTTCACCGAACTCGAACAACCGGAACGTAAATTCGACCCGTAACGCCAACACGGTAACGAACACCTCACCGTCGGACGCGGCCGATGGCGAGACCTGGTTCGTTATCGTCGGTACCTATGCCAAGAACGCTCGGCCCGCGGCCGAGCAAAAGCTATTGGAAGTTAAGGCCGCTGGTTATGACGCGACGATCATCGACACGAATGATTATCCGAACTTGAGCCCCAATTATTGGGCCGTCGTTTCTGGCCCATATTCTCAATCACGGGCGTTGACGGTGAAGTCAGAAATGTATGTCGATTTCCCTGAGGTCTATATGAAGTCGGGCCGGTAAGCGGCCATTGTTTACCAAAAATTTAGACAGGCATCTTTTTTATCGATCTGGAGCTTCTAAGGCACTTATGAAAACGGTACTTTCATTGAGCGCGGTGTTGGCCGCAATGGTGATCGGTTGGACGGGGATCGCCGCGCGGACTGCACCGGTTGCGACGGCTACCGGTAAACAAACGGCCGCGGCGCTTTACGCGACGCATTGTGCGAAATGCCACGGCAACGACGGCAAGGGCAATACCGCCAAAGGCAAAGAGACCGGCGCCCGCGATTTTACCAGCGACCGTTGGTGGTCCCGCACTTCAGTGAATGAAGCAGCCGCGTCCATCCGCGACGGCTATCAGGACATGCCCAGTTACAAGCGAAAATTGACCGCCGCCCAGATACAGTCATTGGCCGTGTACGTGAAAAGCTTTAAACACTGAGCTGAGTGAGAATTCGATGGTGATTACCCCAAACAGGCTACCAATTCTACGCGGTTAAACGGTTCATCTCATCAGATTCCGCGCCAGGTTGGGCTAAGTTCAACAGCCCCATTAGGGGCGAAATATTTATAGTTACGAATCGCCCGTAAGGTACCTATAGCTCCGGCAGGAGCGAAAGGTTGGTCGTTCGATACATTTCGCTCCTGCCGGAGCTTATGCAGGTTTTTAAACGTACTGGATACTATAAATATTCCGCTCCCAATGGAGCTTCGGAGCCAGGCGAGAGTCCGGGCGGACTCTTGTTACGTCGCTAGTTCGCATATCCCAACCGTCGACAAGCTAAAGCAGGTCGCACATTCTGACTAGCATCTAGCATCTGATATCTAACAACTCTTTCCGGCTTCCTCGACAAGCTAAACCAGGTCATACATTATGATTCGGTCGATCCTAGACCGGACTTATGAACCGCAGCCCGCTGCAAAACCTGGTGATCCTTTTCCTGCGTGCGGCATTCTTGCTGACCGCTGCGTGGGTCATTTGGACCGTTTACCGCGGAGTGCCGGAAACCGCGCCGCCGCGCGCAACCCAGACTCGCAATTCCGGCGCGACCACGCTGCGCCTGCGATTGACCAGTAGAGAAGCCGGCCGCCAGTTGGACGTGCCCGTAAGACTCTTCCCGCTGGACCTTTATTCCGCGCAGCGCGAATTTAATTCCGAGCAGCGTCCCGGACTTAGCTTTGCAGATTTCATTCAGAGCCGGATGGACGGCCGCGCGCCGGTCGAAGCGCGGTTTGACCCAACCGGCCGCGTGACCTTGCGGGTCGCGCCGGGTGAGTGGTGGATCTACGTTACGCTGCCGGGCGAGACCGGATTGGAATGGCAGGAGCACGTGAACGTCGCCGGTAACGATCAAACAGTCGAGCTTAACGACAACAACATTTTTACCCGCACGAGATCATTCTGATTGAACGAATCCGGTATAATTTACCCACAATTATGAAGGCGCTACGCTTTGAAAATGATCAGGTCGCCGTAACTGAAATTCCTCGACCAGACGGCAAGGGCGAGGCGTTGGTCCGGGTGACGCGGTCCGGCATCTGTAACACGGATCTCGAGATCGTCCGCGGCTACGCCGGGTTCACCGGCACGATCGGGCATGAATTTGTCGGGGTGGCCGAGACCGCGCCCGGACGGCCCGACCTAGTTGGCCAACGCGTGGTGGGTGAGATCAACGCCGGCTGCGGTCATTGCGCATTATGCCGCGGCGGCGACACGCGCCACTGTCCCACTCGTACCGTGTTGGGTATCGTCGGCCGTGACGGGGCGCATGCAGAGTTTCTTTCCCTTCCCGCGATCAATCTATTGCCGGTGCCGGACAACGTCTCGGACGAACAGGCGGTGTTTGTCGAGCCGTTGGCCGCGGCGTTGGGAATATTGGAGCGCGTGCTGATAGCGCCCACCGATAAAGTTGCGGTGATCGGCGACGGCAAGCTCGGGTTACTCTGCGCGCAAGCCGTCGCCACCACGGGCGCTAACGTAACAATTATCGGCAAACACGCGGAGAAGATGCGCCTGGTTGAAACGCGCGGAATCGAGACGGTTTTGTTGGACGCGGCGGCGAAACGCGCAAATTCTTTTGATGTCGTCGTGGAAGCATCCGGCCAGGAGAGCGGCTTTAACCTCGGGTTGGATCTATTGCAGCCGCGCGGGACGCTGGTGCTGAAATCCACATTCCAGGGCGAACCGACCTGGCCGGCGGCCCGCGTCGTAGTGGATGAATACACCATTGTCGGGTCGCGCTGCGGACGATTCGCCCCGGCCCTGGAACTATTAAATAGCGGCGGCGTAGATGTAACCAGTATGATCACGGAAGAATATTCGCTCGCCGACGGCGTTCGGGCTTTGAACCGGGCTCGCCAACCGGGCATGATGAAGATACTTTTACGTCCTTGAGGACAAGCTATTAAATCTTAGCCGTTAGCTGTTAGTAACCGGCGAACGGCTAGCGGCTGACCGCTAATATCTGATTTATGAAACGTAAATTCGACAAGACCATACGCGATGAATTGGCCCAGACGATCCGTGACATCGAATGCGACTGTTCGGCGGAGTTGATCGTGGCCGTGCGCGCGCGTTCCGGGTCGTACCGGCACGCGGATCTAACGGTGGGCGCGATATTGGCGATGGCCACCTTGATCTTCATCCTTTACGCGCCGTTCAATTTTGAACCGCATTGGGTACCGATCGATTCAGTGCTGGCCTTCGTGTTGGGTTACTTCATTTCAGCGCGTAGTAATGCCCTCCGCCGATTGTTCACGTCCAAAAAGACCCGGCGCGGACAGGTTCGGGTTCACGCGGCGGCGATGTTCTATGAAGCCGGCATAGCCAACACCGCGGCCGAAACGGGAGTATTGGTGTATCTGTCGTTGATGGAGCGGCGGCTGGAGTTGATCGCCGATCGCGGCATTCTAAAGGCCGTGCCGCCCGTGGAATGGAACGGAGTGCTGGCGGAATTGCACCGCGTCGGCCGCGGACCGGATCCGGACGCATTCATCGACGCGCTGAAACGTTTGGGCGGTGTTCTGGCCCAATGCCTGCCCCCCGATGCCGAAAACCCCAACGAGTTGCCGGACCAACCGTACTTCGATCTGAAGTAATGAAGTTGGCAGTAGTTGGCAGACGGTCGTCAGGGGTTTCCGGTCAAACGTAGTTGTCATACCTATACAGCATTTAATGTTACAGCGAATTATTAAGTTTCTTACTGATGGATTGACTAGCATCGTACGGCGGCCGCGTTGGGCATTCGTTGCTTTGGCGGTGGTCTGTCTGGTCGGATTGTCCGCGACCGAGGTTTGGGCGCGCGTGGGAGGCGGCGGATCGTACGGCGGCGGCGGGGGCGGTGGTGGTGGCGGCGGCGAGGGGATCGGCGCGGTCATCTATATTATTTTTCAGCTCCTGCGGGTGTTGGTGTGGTTGACCATCGAATATCCGGCCATCGGGATCCCGTTAGATATTCTGGTCGCGGCCGCGATCATCTGGTGGCTGGTTAAGGGCAAAAATAGCCAACCCTCGGCCAATATTACGGTGAGCAATGTCGCACCCGCGCGGGTGAATGTAGAGCAAGCTTGGTCCCGATTACGCCGGTTCGATCCAAATTTCTCCGAGATAATCTTTACTGATTTTTGTTATGCCCTTTATGGCCGCGCCCAACATGAACGCGCGGGCAAGATGGATCTGCTGTCGCCGTATCTGAGCGACGAAGCGCGGAAGACCCTTCTAAAACGCAACCCGTCCGATCTGGTCGAGGTCGCCGGGATCATTGTTGGTTCGATGCAGGTTTCAGATGTTCGCGGTTTGGACACAACGACGGTAGAGATCACGGTAACATTTGAATCGAACTACACCGAGGTCACTAAGCAGAATCGCGATCACGGTGGCATGACCTATTACTTGCGCGAGCAGTGGGTGCTGGAACGCCGCCGCGATGTACTTTCGCCCCGGCCGGAAACGGCGACCGCATTGCATTGTCCAAAATGCGGCGCCGCGCTAATGAAGGACACCAACGGAGCGTGCGCTTTCTGTGGGTCCAAGATCGAGAACGGCGAGTTTCAGTGGTTCGTTCGCAGCATTGCCCTGACCAGTCGCGAAGTGCGCGGACCGTTGCTTACCACCACCGTCGAAGAAGTCGGCACCGATCTGCCCTCGGTCGTACAAGCGAATTTCGCGGCGATAAAGCAACAGTTCGAGCTGGCCAATCCGACGTTTACCTGGGGCGAGTTCACTACGCGCGCCAAGCTGATCTTCAACGAGTTGCAGGCCGCCTGGTCCACCTTGGATTGGGAGCGTGCGCGACCGCACGAGACGGATAGTATCTTCCAGATGCATCAATATTGGATCGAGGCGTACAAGCGGCAGAACCTGCGAAACGTGTTGGACAACTACCAGATCACCCGCATGCAGCCCTGCAAGATCATGCGCGACGAATTTTATGACGCCATCACTTTACGCATCGGCGCGCAGGGGAACGATTACACGATCGACGAACGCACCGGCCAGGTCGTTACCGGTTCAAAGAGTAAGGTGCGCACCTGGACCGAGTATTGGACCTTTGTCCGGTACCGGCACGCCGCCGAGTCAAAGGCCCGCGATGGTCTGAATTGCCCCAATTGCGGCGCCGCATTAAAGGTGAGTACGACCGGCATCTGCGAATATTGCCACGGCAAGATCACCTCGGGTGAATTCGATTGGGTGTTGTCGAAGATCGAGCAGGATGAATCGTACCAAGGCTGACGCCGGGGGCCAGGAGTCAGGAGCCGGGTTAGGACGGTCGCGAGGTTGAACGGCCCCGGTTGGATTTACGGACTCTAGTTAGGCGTACATTTAGCGGAAATATGCATCGGTTTTGCCGGAACATTGTTGACCAGATCGCGCGCGTGTCGCAGTTTTTCTTGCGGCGACCGGAATTGCTTTCGTTCATCGCGTTGTTTTTGCTGCCATTGCTTTGGACCTTGGTCGAAGCCCGGGTTGGCGGCGGCGGATCGTACGGTGGTGGACGCAGCAGCGGTGGTGGTGGCGGCCGAAGCAGCGGGGGCGGCGGATTTGGCGGCAGCGGGGGCGGCGGCTCGGGCGGGGGC
>JBDSEC010000394.1:0-10148 GCA_039920205.1 Pyrinomonadaceae bacterium | reverse complement strand
GCGGCGACCCCGCCGCCATTCAGATCATTGATACCTACAACGGGCGACAGATGCATGAAGAGATATTGAAACGGCCGCCGGATCTGTTGGCCGACCGCTTGGCCGAGTTGAGCGATCTGTACAACTGCGCGGATCTGATCGTCGAACGCAATGGTCCCGGCATCGCGACCATTCGCCGCCTGATGGAATTGGGCTACGGACCACGCGTCTATCGGCAACTTAGTGCTTCGCAAACACGCGCCGTCGAGGATGGCCGCCTTACCCCGGACGAAGCGCGCGAACTGGCCCAAGACGGCTTCCCCACGACCTCGCTAAACAAGCCATTGATGGGATTGGCCATTGAACGCGCATTGCGTAAAGGCGAACTGGGACTCTCCAGTCAGGCTTTTTGCGATGAAGCGCATACGGTGATCTGGTATGACAACGGATCGTTCGGCGCACTGCCCGGATATCACGACGACCGCTTCATGGCGCTGGCGATCGTTTGGTTGGTGGTCGTCACCCGGCGTAACGAACTCTCCGGCTTTATCGGGGTGATGCCCGAGACGGGTGCGATCGAAGTTTAAGTAAAATGAAAAAGAATTTTCTAACAAAATGGTGGAGCGGCGCCGAACGGGCCGAACGTCTGGCCTATCTGCGCGGCATGCGGGCGGCGCGTGCCGCGGCCGCGCAACGGGTGGGCGGGATCGAATTACCGGCCGAGGGCCGCAGCTCGATCGAAAGTAACCTTTCCACCACCATCAACAGCTATGTAGGTTCGTTGGGCGGCGTCTCGCCGGTGATCGACTTTGGTGTGCTGCGCTGTTTGAAAAACTTATGGTGCTACAACCCGGACTTTTCTCAATACGTCGCCAACATCGTCAATCTGGGTAATCCCGGTCACCAATTAATGATAGATGCCGCGACCGGTGCCCGAGCCGAAGCCGCGTTGAAACGATTGAATGCCGCGGCGGCGCGGATCTATCAGAACGCGGCCGGCGTCGATGGGTTGATCAATGCTTACCTGGCGCAAGTCGCCTGGTCCGGAGCGCTGTCCAGCGAAGACGTGGTAGATCTAGCCGCCCGGCGTGTTGAGCAAGTGGTGATCGTTCCGGTTGAGCAGATCCGGTTTCGCTATCTTGAGGGTGAATACCGCCCCTTCCAACAGCCGGGCAGTTTGATCGAGGTCACGCGCCAGGCCGCCGGTACCGGCCTGGTAGAGTTGAATCCAGACACCTACCATTACTACGCCTTGCAAACGATCGAGAATTCGCCGTACGCCAAGCCGCCCGCGACCGCTGCGATGGGCATCCTGACCGGTCCACAGACCGATGTCGTGGACAACATAAAATTCATCGCCAAAAAGTTGGGGATCTTGGGCATGGTTTCGGTGTCGGTCACGCCGCCGCCGCGCAAGGACAAAGAGGCCGATAACGATTATCAGGCGCGCGCGAAACAATACCTCGCTTCGATCCGCACGGTCTTAGACCAGAACTTCAACAAAGGTTTGCTAGTCACTTATCGCGACCAAAAGGTCGAGCATGCCAATGTGGCCTCAGACGCCAGCGGCGCCTACGACATATTCCGCATCATTGAAGAGCAGGCCATGAGCGGTCTGGCCATGCCGCCCGCATTCTTTGGCCGCACCGATTCGACCACTGAAACCTATGCCGAGGTGGTTTACCACCTGCTGTTGGCCCAGATCGGTAATATCCAAAGATTGGCCAAACGCCGGCAAGAAGCGACTTACCGATTGGACCTCCGACTGGGTGGGATCGACGTCGCGGGCTTATCGGTCCAGTTCAACCGCGCCGAGGCGCGAAATCCCTTCAATCAAGCTCAGGCCGATCAAGTGCGGGTGCAAACGGCGATCGAGAAGGTCCGTGCCGGATTCATCTCGGCCGACCAGGCGGCGCAAGAGTTGGGCTACGACTCGGCTTATGACCCGAATCTTCTGCGTGACGACCCGGCCGCTGCGGTGACATTTCGATCGCGCAATGGCGCCGCGGGGCTTTCAACCGCCGAACCTTTCAACTTCCGCTTCGATCGCGCGGCGCAGCGCTATCGCTTCGTGTGTCCGGCGCTCCACCTTGCCAATGATCTAAACCACGCGACTCCGCGGCCAGCGCCGCTAAAGATCGCGGCCGCCAACTGAGGTAACTATTGTGAAACTACCATTTGAGATTGTTGATAACGACCGCCGCCACGCGCGGGTGACGATGCGCGCGGCGCTGGCCCAATGCAACGCGCCGGATTGCGCGCCCGCGTCCGAACCGGGTGCGCGGTTGGCCCGGTTCGGTGTCGCTGATGGCGAACCAACCTGGGGCTCTTCCGTAGATATCACGCCGAACGATGCCGACTATATCTATCCGTTGTTCCGCGCCCTTTCGGCGACGACGATCGAGGGCTATTGGATAGATTATTCCCGGCCCGGCGTGTTGCAAGATTCCACGCCTTTGCTCGCGCGGCAAACGGTTTACGCCGATCACCATTTTTGGAATGTCGAACGCTGGCTGGGTGTGGTGAACGAGGCGATGTGGGACGACGCGGGCGAACACAGCGAAGGCATTCCCGGAATCAATGTTGAACTAAAGATCGACGCGTATCTGAACCCACGCATTGCGCGCGGATTGCTGATGCAGCCGCCGGCGATCCATTCGGCTTCCGTCACGGTGCTGTTCGAATATGAATATTCGCACCCCGATCTGATCGAAGACGGGCGGTTTTGGGATCTGCTGGGCGAAGAGGTCGAAGGCTCGATAGTGCGCCTGATCGCGACCAAGATCCTCGGGTACTGGGAACTGTCACTGGTTTTTCAGGGCGCCGACCGCAGCGCGAAACAATTGCCGCAAACGGCCGCGGGGCTACCCTCCGCGCTACCGAACTACAACGTTGAACCCGATGCTAGTGATCCCGACGTCGAGGATCACCTCACCGTAGTCGCGGATCCCGCGAAACTCGCTGCCGAGGCCCAAGCCGGCCACAAACTTTTGTCCGCCGCGCGGGACGAATGCCGCCGGTTGGCGGCGTTGGCCACCTTGGGCGCTGACGAAGGCGAGCTGCCCGCCGCTCTCGGACGGATCATCGAACAAGCCGATGCCGAACAACTGGCCGAACTCACCGATATGTACCGCGACCAATCCGCCCGTCGGTTTGCGCGCGGACGATCGTCGATCGAACCGGTCATCGCCGTGGGCGGTGACGATCGCGTTGGTGAGACGACGCTGCTGTGAGTGAGCAGTGAGCAGTCAGAGCGCGAAGCGCGCGGGGCCGAGGGGGTGAAAGGGTGAAAGGGTGAATGGGTGAAACGAGCCCGTCATCACGGGTTGGCAGTACCGCCTTCAGGCGGATTCTTCGCCGCGCCTTCGCAATGCCTCGCGCCACAGGTCAGTACCACCTGCGGTAGCGGGTGGCTTCTTTCCTAGCCACTTGCCCGCCTCGCGCCACCGGTCAGTACCGGGAGCGGTAGCGACTGGGTTCTTAAAATCGCACCAATGATTCAGGCTTGATACAGCCCAGTATGTAACCACCCACACATTCCGCCTGAAGGCGCGGCTACGAACAAGATTCCGCCTCAGTGCGAGGCGACTAACTTTAGGAGAACCTTATGAAACTACGAGCACAGGCCGAGGGCTTAGCCATTCTTGCGACCATCGCCGCCGTGTTGGCCAAGGACACATTGGTCAAGATTACCGCAAACCAGACGGTCGATAAAGCCGGCGCTAACGATATTGTGATCGGCCGCCTAACCAAGCCCGCCCGAACCGCGAGCGAGACGGGTACCGTTGAAACGCATTTCAAGGAATTGATCGAGATCAAAACCAGCGGCGCGATCGCCGCCGGTGAACGCGTAAAATCCGCCGCGGCCGACGGAAGCGGAAATCAACGCGTGGCCAAATGGACCTCGCAGACCGACACGGTCGCCGGCGATCTGCCCGACACGCTCTTTGGCATCTGCTGGAAGGGCGGAGCAGACGGGGCGACCGTGGAAATTCTTACGTATTGATCTGGAGCTGCGTTTGGAGTTCCGCCTTTAGGCGGCGGGTCTCAAACCACAATCGCGCCCAAGAAGCCGCCTAAAGGCGGAACTCCAAACAAAACTCAAAACAAAATCGAGGTAATCAATTATGAGCTACGGACTAAAAGGAAAAGTGCGCCAGATCGTCAGCGAGTTAGACACGTTGCGGGGGCGCTCGGGCCAGCCGCGCGATATCAGCTTGCGGCAATATCTGGCCCAGAATTATTCGACCGGTGCGGGCGATCCGCTGCAACCCGGCCATCTGTTCGCCGAGTTGGAGATCGATCCGCGATCGACCCTGGTGCACGAGTTGATGACCGACCCGGACGCGCGCTATTTATTGCCCGAGATCATCCGCACCGGTATTGCCCGGGGGTTGGGCTTGTCGCGCCGCGATTCCCGCGCGGTCTCGCATGCGCCCTGGTTGAGCGAAGGCGGCGGCGGGCAGCACTTCGTCTCGCCCGAGGCTTTCCTTGATCCGGTCATGCGCGGCGCAGTGCAGAGCGTTTTCTATCCCGACCTGGTCGTGCGCGAGGAACCCGTGACCCAACCCACCGTCACCGTTCCGCGCGTGGATCTGAGCGACGCGGCCGTGGCCAATAGCCAAGAGGGCGCCACCATCGAAGAAGGCTCGGTCACCTATGACACCAAGAGCGTGACGCTGAAAAAGCGCGCCAAGGGCATCAAGTTCACCTACGAATCGATCCAATTCAACACGCTCTCGTTCGTTGAACTCTTCTTCCAAGACCTGGGCCGCATGTTGGGCGCGACGCTCAACAGTGATTGCGTCGCTTGCATCGTCGATGGCGACCAGGCCGATGGCAGCGAGGCCGCCGCGGTCATCGGGGTCGAAAGTACCAGCAACGGAGTTACCTGGTTAGACATTGTTCGCGTGGCGATCCAATTCTCGCTCTTGGGACGGGTGGGCGTGTCGGCGATCGGCAATGCGCAGTCGGCGCTAAATTACCTGAACCTGCCCGAGGTCAAGAACCGCGTGCAGGGCAGCGCCCTAATGCCGGTGGTTTTGCGCTCGCCGGTCACGTTGCCCGAAGACCTCTATGTGAGCAACCGGCTAGGAAACAAACAGCTTGTGGTCCAGGACAGTTCCGCTTCGCTGGTCCAATTGACGGCACAGGCGCTGATGCTGGAAACCGAGCGGATCGCGAGCAAGCAACTGGCCGGAACCTATGCGTCGATCTATACCGGCTTCGCGAAAATGCAGCGCAACGCCAGCGTCGTGATCGATGGGTCGATCGCGTTTTCGAGCAACGGCTTTCCTGCCTGGATGAGCCCGTTTCAAGGGTAAGCAGTAAGCAGTGAGCAGTGAGCAGCCGGAGCGCGAAGCGCGCTGGGGTAAGGGTGAAGGGGTGAAAGGGTGAAGGGGTGATCGGGTGATGGGGTGAAAAGAGCCCGTCACCCCAGGTTGGTAGTACCGCCTTTAGGCGGGTTCTTCCGCGCCACTGATCCAACTTTTGATCTGAGCTATTCAGGTGGCTCGTCAAAGGCAAACTTTAACCAATCGTTGCACGCTCACCCGCTATCGCAGGTTGGTACTGACCTCATGAGACGACGGCCCACTGACTCATGGAACCGATGACCCGATGGCCCGATCCAACTGCAACTCGAGCCTGCTATAGGAGTAACCAATGACAACCTATGAATTAAACGATCAGACCACCGGATTCTTCGATCCGGAAACGGGCCTGAAGATCGTCCGCGATGGCCGCGCGACGCCCGATCGTATCGGTGCGGCGACGGCCGTCGCGATCAAAGCGGGCCGCTTGATCGCGGTCAGCACCACGCCGCGGCGGAAACCGCGGACCGATCAGGCCGACACCAAACCGGATGAAGGTGCCGAATAATGGTGGGCCTGATCACCGTTGACGAATTGCGTGCCTGGTTCGCCGTCAGTCCCGATATCGCCGATGCGCGATTGGAACCAGGCCTGGCGACCGCCGCCCGGCGGGTGCGCGCGTGGGTGGGTGATGACGCCTACGCCGATGCGCAAGCCGAAAGCCCGGTGGACGAAGTGCGCCGCGATAATTTGCGCGCGGCCGAGGCGCATCTGACCCTGCATTTTGCTTTGCTCGGCTTGAACACGGTGCTGCGGCCGGGCGGCGTGGTCAAACAGGAACAGGTCGAGGGCGGCGTGCTGGTCCAATACCTTAACCCGGCGGACCTGGATTCGTTGGCCGCGCAGTATTTGAGCGCGGCGGAAGAATCGGCGCGGCCCTATGCCCGCACCGACGGTAATCCACCCGAAGGGTTGCGCGCATGTTAAGCATCGAACACAAACTGTTTCTGTTTTTGCAGGATACGATCGGCGCCGCCGCGGCCGAAGATCCGCTGCACGACGTAGAGTTGCACGATTCGCTGCACCAAGTGATCAAGCGCCAACGCGGATTGCGTATCGGCGAATGCCGGTCGCTGTTGGCGCCGCGGCCGGACAACAGCTTGGATGAATTTGATGCGCGGCTGACCGTCATTGGTTTCGCGCGGGTCGCGGGAGCGGACAAGACCGAACGATTGGCGGCGCGCGATGCGGTCATTGAGCTGGCCGCGGCCGTGATCCGGAAATTCTTGGACGACCCGACCCTGGGCGGACGCGTTTGCGACCTGCTTGCAGGTCAGGTCGATCGCGAATTCGCTTCCATCAATGGCGAACCGTTCGCCCTCGCGCGCGTGCCGTTGGTCATCAACCCCAGCGGTCAGCGTTTGAACGAAAACGACAATTAACCCTCAACCCGCTTGCTTCCTTGACGAGGTTTTATGACCACACACATTCAACAACGTTCGTTTGCGCTATCGCGCGTACCGCAACCCGACTATGTCACCGCAACGCCGTTCGCCGCCGGACCACCGATCGGTCACGTCAAGCTGGTCGCGACCGATAAAGATCTGGCCGATTACCGGCCGGATCTAGCCGGCGATCGCGGCTATGCCACCGGCGTAGACTTTCCCACCGCACAGTGGCTGCTAAGCCACGACGCCTCGGGTCGAAAATCGATCGATGTCTGTTCGCAAGAGATCGGCCGGCTCCTGTTGCTTGCCTTCGGTGACGTCACCACGGATCAACCGGATGCGGGCGAGGCGCCGTCGGTCTATCGCCACATCTTTCGGCCTTTGGATGCGAACGTGTCGCGGCAACTGCCGGCAACGTCATTGCTTGAACGTGCCGGGGCCGCGCATGACGTGATGTTTCCTTCCGCCGTGGTCGAAAAGCTGACCCTGCACGGCGACGGCAAGGCGCGATTACAGGCCGAGTTCAATTGGCGTTCGAGTGGCAAACGCATTTCGCCGAGCGGCATCAATTGGTCCACGCAAGTTGATGGGTTGGCCAGCGCGCTGAACTACTTTTACAACTCGCAGATGACGCTCGAGGTGGACGATGGCGAGGAGGTAATGTCATACCAGTGCCGCTATGACGCGTTCACTTTCGAACTAGACAATCAGTTGTTGGAGGCTGACGGCTATCGTCCGGGCTGCGCGCTGTATCAAGACGCCGACGATCCGGGCAGCGGTATGGTGCGCGGCGAATGTCTGTTTGGCGAGCGCACGTTGAGTTGCGAATTCGTTGTTCGTTTGGCCGCGGGCGGCGCCGAGTTCGCCGCGCTGCAACAACAGAAAAGCATGAGCATTGTCTTGTCGGCCGCGGGTGGGGTCATCCAGGGTGAATTCGCACATCGGTTGACCGTGCGTTTGCCGGTCACGAAGTATCAAGTGGTCAGCCTGGGCGAGACCAACGGACTACTAAACCTACGCATTTCTGCGGCACCACTTTTTGATTCCGCTACCGGCAAGATCGCCGAAGTTGAACTGATCAACAACGTGGCGAGTTATGAGAGCTAATTTATTTAGATTGGCGGTACCGCCTTTAGGCGGGCTCTTCTCTTGTCAGAACCGGGAGCGACCGGTCCCTATCAAGCATATCCAAGCTCCCGCCTGAAGGCGGTACTGCCAACCCGGGGAAAGTTGAAACGGGCGCGAAAAGGCGGGAACGCGCAACAAACCCTCTGTGCGCTCTGTGACCTCTGTGGCTAATTCTTAGAAGGCGAAGAAAGCCACCCGCTACCGCAGGTGGTACTGACCCGTATCGCGAGGCAGGCAAGTGGCGGGAGGAAGAACGCGCCTGAAGGCCGTACTACCAAGCTCGGGCTATTTGCACAATTTCATCAAAGGTTACCTCAATGAACGACTTCACCACTCAGACTCAACCGTCCTCTCTACTTTACGACAGCGACGCCGAACAGCGTGTCGAACTGCTGATCCAATACCGCGGCCTGGAACGAACGGTCGCGCATCGATTCGCACCGCTAACGGATGAACTCTTCTTTCAATTTGAACAACGCAAGAAGACGCGCGCACGCGTTTCGGGGCAAGACCTGCTGATCGTGCGCAACGAAGATCAAGAACTCAGCGCCGCCGAATGGCTGTGGAATGAATTGGCGTTAGGCCGCGACGGTTATGTGCCGCGCGATGATTGGCGCGAACGGACCAATGTGTTGGACAAGGCGCAAGCGATCCGCGATGGGTTGCTGGCGGTCTTTGCGGTGCGTGCCACCCCGGCGTCGGAGGCGGCGGAAGTGGAACCGGTCGATGACGATCTGGGGACCGAGATCGCCTTGGATTGTCTATTCAACAGCACCGCCCTGACCGTTCGTCATGCGTTTCGCGCGCCCAGTGCAGCGGACGTAAAAGAGTACGACCGCCTGATGCGCATAGCCGACAACCTGATCGCGCGTGGTGGCCGCCGGCCCGATTCCGCGCAACTGGTTATCCCCTCCAAAGCGCGGGAACTGGCCGCGCTTTACGACCGGCTGGCCGTTGGCGCCGAAGGTTATGCGGGTCGCGTGCCCGCGCACCACAAACGCGAGGCCGTGCTGGAACTCTTCTCGCGCGAGGCCCGGGTCACCGAAAAAAAGTAGCCGCCCTGGCCCCGCTGGTCGCGGCCCACGCGGCGGCCGAGTTCGAACTCGGGCGGCAGGATGTATTACCGCGTTGCCCCGGAGAAACGCAATGCGACCGGTTCCACTCCGCCGCGGGTCGGGACCGCGAAACCAAAGCGGCAAATGCCTGTGCCGGATGCGCGCTATTGCCGACCAAGTTAACGGCCAGTGAAGTGGGCGCGACAGAGGTGGAATGGATGCTTGCCGCGGTTGCCCGCGTTCGGCGCGAACGCGATTCCGGTGGCGGGATCGATCTGACCGAGATCAGCGCGTTGGTGTGGGAGCTGGTCCAATGCTGGGACCAAATCACCGCCCACTGCGAACGGAAGTTGGATCTGGAAACGCGCGAATTGTTGTGGGGGCGGCCGAGTTTTTGATCGAAGGAAAATTTGATGCGCAGTTCAACCGTCAATATTCGCATTCACCTCGACGATGCCGGCGCGGCCGAGCGGATCCGTGCGCGCGGTGGCGCGAGTGAGGGGCGTGGCTTGGGCCGCGAACTAGCGGAAACCTTACGCCGGGTCATTCCGACTTTGATCGGCCGGGGAACCGGGCGAACGGGCGGCATTTTCGATCCGCGCGACGCGAACGTCTTGGGTATGCTCGGCCGCGCATTTGATGGCGTCGGCGATTCGTTGGGCCGACTGGTCCCGCGCCTAAAAGGTTTCGGCACGCTGCTACGTCAAGTGATGTCCGACCTGTTTAAGCTGAGCGCGCGCTCGCTGTTGGGAAAAATGTTGGGCGGCGGTGGCGGAGTAATAGGCGGTCGCGGCGGTGGGATCGCCGGGAGTCTCATTGGCGGGTTATTGGGTGCAGGTGGAAGAACCGCCCCTGGGGCGCTCGCTCTGGGTAGTGGGCTCGCCGGCGCCGGCGGGTTGCTCGGCGGTGGCGCGGCGGCGGCTGGTGGTGGGCTCGCCAGTGCCGGTGCGGGGATGTCGTCGGCCGCGGCGAGCGGCGGCGGTGGGATGTTCGCCGGCATGGGCGCCCTGTTCACCAATCCGTGGACGGCGGTCGTCGCCGGCGGCATCGTCGCGTCGTTGCTGTTGTGGAAACACTTCTCGAACCGGACGGAAAAGAAGCTGCGCGATGCGGTCAAGTCAACCTATGCCGACGATATCAAAGAGATGTCGGTCCTGAAACAGATCAAGGAAGTCGGCGAGCAGGCGTTCGGTAAAGGCCAAGTGTCGAAGCATCTGCTTGACACA
>JBDSEC010000393.1:0-3255 GCA_039920205.1 Pyrinomonadaceae bacterium | reverse complement strand
TTTTTCAGATCCGCGTTTATCCGCGTAAATCCGCGGCTAAGTATTCTTAACGTCTTTGGTCTGAAACGGTTTTTCATTTTCAGTTATCAATTATCCATTTTCCACTGTTTTTAAGCTTATGGCTGACAGTTCGCAGAAGCTCTCGTTCATCGAAAAGGCGGGGTACAGCGGCGGCGACGCGGCGGCGAATTTCGTCTTCATGTCGATGATCCTGTTCCAGGCCAATTTTTACACTGACGTCTTTGGGCTGACGCCCGTCCTGGCCGGTTACATCGTCCTGGCGGCGCGATTGTGGGACGCGTTCTTCGATCCGGTCATGGGTATCATGGCGGATCGCACCCAAACACGGTGGGGACGATTTCGGCCCTGGATACTATGGACGTCGCTGCCCTGGGCGGTCGTCATGGTGCTGGCCTACACGACGCCGCACTTCGGTTCGACGACGATGATCGTTTATGCGTTCATCACCAACATTCTGTTGATGACACTCTATTCGGCGAACAACATGCCCTATTCGGCGTTGGGTGCGGTGATGACCGGTGATCCGGATCAGCGGGCAAAACTTAACTCGTTTCGCTTCGTAGCCGTCAACGCCGCGCAGTTCATTGTCGGCGGGTTCACGCTAACGCTAGTCGCCAAATTTGCCGGTGCCGAACACAACCAGCAGCGTGGCTGGTCGATGACGATGGGTATTTGGGCGGCGCTCTGTTTGGTGCTTTTCCTGATCACTTTCTTTACCACCAAGGAACGCATTCAACCGCGGGCAGATCAAAAGTCTTCACCGCTGCAGGACTTCAAGGATCTATTAAAGAATAACCCGTGGAAGGTCATGTTCCTGATGACCTTGGTCCATTTCTGCATTCTGTCTTTCCGCGGCGGGGCGCTCTACAACTACTATCATCAGTATGCCGACAAAGGCGCGATGTTCGCGTGGCTTCAATCGTTGGGATTGACCGCGCCGCCCTTGGCCGCGGGTCAAGTGGCACCCGGCGGCGTATTGGAAACGTTGGGATGGATCGTCCACGGTGACCCGGCGAATCTAGCCAAATCGAACGTCGCCGACGTAGCCAACAGCATCGTTAACATGATCGGCACCGGCATCACGATCATCGTTATTCTGCTGTCACCTTCGCTGGCGAAACGCTTTGGGAAGAAGGCGGTGTCGGTGGTGGGCTTTGGGTTGGCGGCCGTTTTTTCGCTTTCGTTCTATTTGCTATCGCCGACCGACCTGGCTGGAATGGTAGTGCTTACCATTGTCATTGCGATCTGTTATGCGCCGACGATCCCGTTGGTCTGGGCCATTTTTGCCGACGTGGCGGATTACTCGGAGTGGAAGAATGGCCGCCGTGCAACCGGCATGGTTTTCGCGACCATCGGCTTTGCGCTAAAGCTCGGGTTGGCCATCGGCACTTCGTCGTTCTTGTGGTTGATGGCATTTTATGGCTATCAATCGAACCAAACCCAGACGGCGCACGCACTGGAGGGTATCCGTCAATTTACCAGCATCTACGTTGGGATCCTGTTCGCCGTCTGCACGGTTCTGCTGTTGGTCTATCAGATCAACCAGAAGCTGGCGATCCAGATCTCGGACGAACTGGAAGCCCGGCGAAGCCGGTCAATTAATAATGAATAATTAACAATGAATAATTTGTTTTCGATGCGTTGAATTCGATTATCAGTGGTCATTTAACCGCATCGCTGTGCCGTTGTTAATTATTAACTATTAATTATTCATTGCTTTTTTCAGATCCGCGTTTATCCGCGTAAATCCGCGGCAAAATTTTTTGATCTTGTGCTCGCATTGAGCTCGATAGTAAGCCTTCTTATGTTACAGATCCTTCGATCAACGCTCGTCGCTTTGCTCTTGACTGGTACCCTAGCCCAGGCCGTGCTGCCGCCGCCACCCACACTCAAATCAGCCTTTGCCAAACATTTCCTGATCGGCGCGGCCCTTAATCAGGCGCAGTTCTCCGGCAAAGATCCGCGCGGCGCCAGTATCGTGATAGCGCAGTTCAACACCATCTCGCCCGAGAATATTCTGAAATGGGAATCGGTGCATCCGGAACTGAACCGCTACGATTGGGAAGGCCCGGATCAATACGTAGCGTTTGGCGTGAAGAACAAGATGTTCATCATAGGCCATACCTTGGTCTGGCATAACCAAACCCCGAAATGGGTTTTCGAGGATGCGAAGGGCGCGCCGCTCGGTCGCGAAGCCCTGCTCGCGCGGCTGCGTGATCACATCCACGCGGTGGTCGGCCGGTATAAGGGAAAGATCAACGGCTGGGACGTGGTCAACGAAGCATTGAACGAAGACGGCACTATGCGCGAGACCCAGTGGCTCAAGATCATTGGTGAAGATTACTTGGCCCAGGCTTTTCAATTTGCGCACGAAGCCGATCCGAAGGCGGAGCTTTACTACAACGACTACTCATTAGAAAACGAAGCCAAGCGCAACGGCGCCATCGCGTTGATCAAAAGGCTACAAGCGAAGAAAGTGCCGATCAGGGCGGTAGGCCTGCAGGGCCACAACAAGATGGCCTGGCCCAGCGTGGAACAACAAGACCTGACCATCACTGAATTCGCGAAGCTCGGCATTAAGGTCAACATCACCGAATTGGATGTGGACGTTCTGCCGCCCGCGTCGGATTATCGCGGAGCGGATATTACGGTGAACTATGAACTGCAAGTTAAACTGAACCCGTACGCCCAGGGATTACCCGACGCCATGCAGCGCGACCTGGCCCGACGCTACGCCGAACTGTTCCGGGTTTATGTAAAGCACGCCGCGGTGATCGACCGGATCACGTTTTGGTGTGTGACGGACGGCGATTCCTGGCTGAACGACTGGCCCATCCGCGGCCGGACGAGTTACCCGCTGTTGTTCGACCGTCTGGGCCAACCCAAACGTGCCTTCACCGTCGTCCTTTCTACCGCGACTACGAAGTTTTGAGTTTTAGGTTTGGAATTCCGGCTTCAGCCGGCTGCTTGAAGCGCGAAAGCGCCAACGCAGCCCGGATCTCGGGCCGTGATAACGAGGTCAGTACCACCTGCTGCCGTTCCTCTCCTTTTCGGAGGGGTTAGGGGAGGGTGCCGTTTCGGCTTAGCGGGTGGCTTTCATTCGGGTATACGCTGACCGCGATAACGAGGTCAGTACCACCTGCGGTAGAGGGTGGCTTTCATTCGGGTTTACGCTGACCGCGATAACGAGGTCAGTACCACCTGCGGTAGAGGGTGGCTTTCATTCGGGTTTAC
>JBDSEC010000392.1:0-5200 GCA_039920205.1 Pyrinomonadaceae bacterium | reverse complement strand
CATCAGGACGTTATCGCCGCGGTGCGACCCACTGGCGGGGTTGAATCCGCGCACGCCGCGCAAACCGGCAATGCGCAGAAGTACAATAACTGCACCATCTGTCACGCGGCGGAAACAAAGCAGATCGTGACCGCAACGAACGTGGAGTTCTTGCCGCCGGTGGGGACTTTCAAGACCGCGCCGACCGGGCACTCGTCCTGTTTTACCTGTCACTATCAGAAACAAACGCCAACTGCCATACAGTGTGCCGGATGTCATACTTTGGCGCCGAAAGACTTGGCGCGTGTGGCAGTTCCGGACAGGTTGTCGTTGAAATTCACTCACGATCGCGAACAGCATGTCGCTGAATGCACGACCTGCCATATCAACATCACCCGTGAATCCAGCGTGCGCGGATTGAAACCGGACGTGCCGATCACGTCATGCGCTTCATGCCACAAGACTTCGACCGACAAGAAGATCATTACGCTAGAGATCGAGTTTGAGGCGCGTTCCCAGGACGCGAAGTTTACTTGTGTGAAGTGCCATACGACCGGGATCGGCGGCCGCGAATTGCCGCCGAGCCATCGTGCGGTAATGGCTCAGTAAGGAAGAGTTGGGGGATGCCAGTAATTTCCGGAAATGTTGCGTTGCGTTTCGTCGCCGTGATCGCATTTGCGATCGTCGCGGTGTTGGCTGCGGTTTCGGGACCGCGTCCGGCCGCCGCACCTTTGATGCCGGCCGTGCAAACGCCACCGGCGGGGCAAAGTTACACTAGTTTTTCGCACCGCAGTAACAGCCATGCGCAACTTGCGTGCGCTTCATGCCATCAGCGCAGCGACAATTCGATCACTCCGAAACTTCCCGGACACAGTGCCTGCACCGATTGCCATCTGTCGCAGTTCGTAAATCCAGTCGCACCTATGTGTGCGTTGTGTCATTCAAGTTTGGCTTCCGTCCCGCCACCTTTGAAGGCGTTCCCGACTCGTTTTGGCGAGAGCTTCAACGTCAATTTCGACCATGCGCAACATGACAAAGGCTCGGCGCGTCCGGCAAACGGATGTGTGGCCTGTCATACGGGTGGGGGCCGCCGGGGAAATCTCTCAATACCGGCGGGATTGAACGCGCACACGGGTTGTTACCAATGCCATACGGCGGGCGCGCAGACCGGATTTGGCCGGGATATATCGGGCTGTGCGACCTGCCATTCGGCCACGGCATACCGGCGAACGTCCACCGCGTCGGCGGCCTTCAGCACCGGCTTTAGCCATGCCACGCATGGCTCGCGTCAACGATTGAATTGTGCGGATTGCCATACCTTGTCCGCCGGCCGGCCGCAGAGACAGCAGGTCAGCGCACCGCGCGCACTGCTGCATTTTCCGCCCGCGCGTGGAGCTAGCTGCGTGACGTGTCATAACGGCAAACGCGCCTTTGGCGAATTGACTGATTGTAAAAAGTGCCACACCGGGGCGACGTTCAGCTTCCGCAGGAGGTAAGAAGATTTAACCGGAGGTAACAGAGGAAAGGGAGAGGGAGTCTTGAATTTGAACTGAAGCATGAAAGGCGGGGAAACGTATGTGAGTGCTCGCAAACGATAGTGGCTGGTTTCGATTGAGAACTTGTCCCTGACTCGGCTGTTTGAAATCTAAATCGACCACGCCAACCTCTGTTCCCTCCGTTACCTCCTGTAAAATTCTTAAAGTTCTAATAAAGTAACCTAGCCCGAACCGTTCCGTTGACCGCCTTCAACGACCCGACCGCCGCCCGGGAAAGCATCTTGTCCACATCAAGTATCACATAGCCGATCTGTTCATTCGTCCGCAGATATTGGCCCAAGATGTTGATCCCCAGGTCCGACAAGCGCGAGTTTATCTCGCCCAACACGCCGGGAATGTTGCGATGGATATGCAAGATGCGATGGGCACCGTCTTGCGGCGGCAGACTGACGCCGGGTACGGTGTGCGAACCGGTGGTCAGGCCTTGCTCCAAGAACGTTAACAGTTTGGCCGCCACGTCGAATCCAATGTCCGCCTGCGCCTCTTCGGTCGAACCGCCAATATGTGGCGTCAAGATCACATTCGAAAGTTCCTGTAACTCGGTCGTGAACGCATCGCCGTTGTTTTCGGGTTCAACCGGAAAAACGTCGATGGCCGCCCCAGAAAGATGACCGCTCTCGATCGATCGCCGCAGCGCGGAAAGATCCACCACGTCACCACGGCTGTAATTGATCAAGATGCTGCCCGCGCGCATTGAATTCAACGCGCGTTCGTTCATCAAATTACGCGTGGTGGCATCGCTCGGCACATGTAATGTGACGATATCGGAAAGCTGCAAAAGCTCGCGTAGATTCTTGGTGCGATGAGCATTGCCGTGCGGGAGCTTTGGCGCCACGTCAAAATAGGCGACCTTCATCCCCATACCTTCGGCCAAGACCGAAACCTGAGATCCGATATTTCCGTAACCCACGATGCCCAGGGTCTTGCCGCGCAGTTCATAACTGCCCTGGGCCTGTTTCAACCAGACCCCCCGATGCGCCGCCAGATTCTTATCGGTAATTCGCCGGATCAGCATGACGCACAATCCGATCACTAACTCCGCCACCGAACGCGTGTTGGAATATGGCGCGTTGAAAACGGCAATGCCCGCGGCGGCCGCGGTTTCCAGATCTACTTGATTAGTACCGATGCAAAAACAACCGATGCCGAGCAGCCGATCGGCTTTTTCGATCACCGCCGGGGTGATGCGGGTCTTGGAGCGAATACCCAGCAAGTGCACGCCGCGAATGGCCGAGGCTAATTCGGCTTCGCTCATCGCGCCGGACACGCGTTTAATTTCGGTGTAGCCCGCGTCCGTGAACTGGCGCACCGCGGCGTCGCTGATGCCTTCCAGCAGCAGGATCTTTATTTTCGCGCGCGGGTAGGAGGTTTCTCGGTTCTTCATAATCAAGCCCCGGCTTCGTTAAAAAGCGCGGGATGCAGTCTTAAAGGCTCTTCAAAGGCACTTGTGTAAACAAGATTTATACCGCACGGCGAGCAATCATTCAAAAATGGAGGGCATTAGGAAATTTTATTCGCCATGCGATGAAAGGAAATGACCGATCCGCGCATCTAGTTTTGGATAATGAATACCCCGGCTATATATCCCGGCTAGTTGGCGAGCGGATACGCCAACTAGTTCCTCACTCCCCCACCGGAAAATGCTTGAGCCCATATACTCATAAACGGGTGCGGGCCGCTCACCGCACGGGTCAGCGGCCCACCCGACTCAAGGGGCGACCCACTATTTGTGCATCGGCATTGATCTTATCCATACTTACTAGTTACAAATTAACCTTCGAACGAATTGTTGATAAATGTGACGCTATGGTTTTCATTGAAATTGATCGGTGCTGGCATTGGTTAATTGGAGTATCTAAGCGGGTAAATTCAGGCCGCGCCGCGACTATGGCGACCACGTTTGACCGCCGGTACGACTCGTCTTATTCTTACCAGCAATAAAAGGGTGAATTGTCGCCATCGCGATGCGCGCGTGAATGGATTTGACGGTGAACTCCACTCTTTGTCGTAACGGCTGGTCCGCCGTGCCAATTCAGATTTCCGCTTTGGTGCGTTGGCGGACGGAACCTGACGCGATCAGGAACTCTTCTGATCTAGTTTTTTTTACTTAGTTCAAAAATGGAGGCGCTATGTCGCTGGTTAAAAGTAGTGCGGCCGAATTTCTCGGTACGTTTTGGTTGGTCCTGGGCGGCTGTGGCAGCGCGGTGCTGGCCGCGGGTTTCGTACCGGGCGGGATCGGCCTGTTGGGCGTTTCGTTGGCATTTGGTCTTACGGTTGTGACGATGGCCTATGCCGTGGGTCACATTTCCGGCGGCCATTTTAACCCGGCCGTAACGGTGGGCTTGTTGGCGGCGCGGCGTATACCAGCTATGGAGGCGATCCCCTATATTATCGCGCAGGTGTTAGGTGCGATCTGTGCAACGGGGACGCTGGCCGTCATTGCGGGCGGGAAAACGAATTTCGCGAAGACGGGGAATTGGCTGGCCGCGAATGGTTATGACATTAATTCCCCGGGCGGATATTCCCTGGTAGCTTGTTTCGTCGCGGAAGCGCTACTGACGTTCTTTTTCCTTTTCGTCATCCTAGGGGCTACGGATAAACGCGCCTCCACGGCGGCGGCGCCGTTGGCGATCGGCCTCTGCCTGACGCTGATCCATTTGATCAGCATCCCGGTAACGAACACGTCGGTAAATCCGGCGCGCAGCACGGGGCCAGCGATCTACCTCGGCGGAACCTATCTAACGCAACTATGGATGTTCTGGTTGGCGCCGATCTTAGGTGCGGTCATCGCGGGCATCGTCTATCCGCTGATCGCGGGCAGCAACGAAACCGGCCCGTCAACAACCGAGGGGCATGGATAGGATCGAGGACCGTACATCATCGGATCACGGGCGGTTCGTCGATCATTCTTGATCAATGAGTTGCCCGTTTCGTTGCTTGAACGTCGAATTGAATGAGATCAGAAGTTCATAGGCTCACATCAATCCATGAGCGGAATGGGCCAAAGACGAGCAATAATTGGGTGGTAGCGGGGAGGAGACTTGAACTCCTGACCTCGGGGTTATGAATCCCGCGCTCTAACCAGCTGAGCTACCCCGCCACATTGGGCAATCAGCAATTATAAAGGGGCTAGGGAAAAGGTCAAGTTGTCGGCCTTTTTCGAGGCAAATTTCGGAAAATCACCACAACCAGTTTAGAGGCGGTCTTCGACCGCCGTTGCCTCGCAGGTAATTGCGTGATAACCCCGAGTCCGGCGGTCGAAGACCGCCTTACGCAACCTCGTTCCAGACATCCGACTCGAGGTACACCATTTCAACTATTCCGCGAATGCGGACTAGTTGAGTGGTGACATCAGCAATTCACCTATTTACCGGAATCAAGAAAGTGCAAATGCGAGGCTCCGGCGGTCAAAGACCGCCTCTAAACGGGCGAGGATGAAAGATTGGCGTTATAATCCCGCGAAACAAACGGAGGATTGATTTGTGTCAGGTAAATTAACGGGAAAAGTTGCGGTCGTAACCGGGGCCAGCGCGGGTATCGGTCAAGCATGCGCTCGGGCGCTGGCGGCGGAAGGGGCGACTATCGTTTTGACCGCGCGGCGCGAGGGTCGGTTAAACGCGCTGGCCGCCGAGATCGAAACCGCCGGCTCGAAAGCGTTTGTCGTG
>JBDSEC010000391.1:0-3968 GCA_039920205.1 Pyrinomonadaceae bacterium | reverse complement strand
TCTCTGTGCGGCTTGCCGCGAATGTTCTTTCCTCTTTCCGTCCGCAAGCACAAAAGGCGGCCTAGCCGCTGGAATTTAAAAATTCGCCGGTGAGGCAAGCCTCACCGCACTGGGCAGCAGCCGAGCTGTTCCCGAAATTTGCCCAGTACGCCAAACTTGCCGCCCAACCAACGCAAGACCACTGTCTTACTTCCTAAAACACAAACTTCGACGACGCGAAGATCGCGTACTGCGGTTTGTTCGGACCGATCACGATCGGATCGCAAAATCCGGGGAACGGGCAATTCCGATTGGCATCCGTAAAAATGTCGCGAAATCCCTTGCCGGTCTGCAGCACCGCTCCGCCAAAGGTCAACGTAAAGTTGTTGATCAAGAATGGACGGTACGCGATGCCCAGATTGTAATCGATGCCGATCTCGTGACGAATACGATTTTGGAACAAAACGTACTCCAGCGATTCGGTCCGGTGAAAGCGCAAGTAATTTACGTTCAAAACCGCTTTCAATCGTTGGGTGATCTCGACATCCATCCCGGCGTTGTAAATAAAGATGCCCGGGTTGACGAAATTTGCCTGTCCTTCAAGTTTGCTGCTGCGCAGACTGGGCAATAAGCTGTTCCCTTGGACCAACCCGACACCGGTTTGCGTCAAGCGAATTCCCTGCCGGTTCCAGAACGAGAACTGCCCACCGACGAAATTCGGATCATCTAAGATCGCGTCGAATCCAGTGGCTTTGTCGTCCGTTGGATTCACGTCGCCCGAAGCCCAAAACGCCGATACGCGAAACCGCAGATAATCCTTATCGATGGACGCCTCGGCCGCGGCCATATGCGAGCTTACTTTCACTCGCTTGCCCGCGATCTGGTTTAACTGCTCGTGTCCGAACGCATAGTAATACGAATTAGTCAGATTGATCGGGCCGATATGACCGTCGCCGTTAACGCCGATATATCCGACCTGAACCTGGCGCGGTCGGATATCGCCGATCGCCGCGGGCCGGACCAGGAAACCATTACGGTCAAAATGGCGGCTCTGCCGATCGTCGTTAAAAAGTCCGGTGACCTGAATGGTGTAACCCTTGGTCAGAAAATCCTGACGATAGAGATTGGCGATGTAGATATTCTGCTTGCGCGAATCGAACCGATTTAGACCGCTGTTGGTGTCTTTCTCTAACTGATTGAAATAGGCCAAGTTGAATTGATATCGATTATTCCCAAACGACCCGAATAATCGCGCACCCAAATTATTGTCGGTATAAACGAACCCGCGAAAATCCGAAACGAACGGCTGAATGCCGACGCGCACCGATACGAAATCAAAATTCTGGTTGGCGTCGAACAGCTTCTTTTCAAAGAAAGCTTCTTCTAACGAGAAAGCAGAATCCGTACGCGACGATCCGCGCCGCGGGTCAACGTTAATGACACCGTTCTCGCGCGCGTTGACATAGTTCGGGACGCTAAAGGTCGGCGAGATCTTGATGGCCCAATCGCGCGGGCGGAAAGTAGTGTTGCCTTGGAACAATTCAAACGTGACCTGAAATGTCTGGCTCATAGCCAAGGTTTCGGGCCGACCGAAGAATTCCGAACTGCCCGGGTTTTGGCTGCTGACGTCAGTCGGTTTCGGGGTGCGGCCAAACTCAACGTTGGTTGTGCTGACGGCGGACAAGATCATGAACTTGTCGTTGCCCCAGATCGGATAGTCACCCTTCAGCACACTTTGGTTGTAGGGGTCGTACCACCGCCCCTTTTTGAACGGGATGTCGCGGCCACGCGCGCCTTTGTCGCCATAGCGATCATATTCGGGGAAACCGACGCGCCAGCGATCGCGCTCTTCGCGGCGGCCGGGATCGGTCTGGGCAGCGGAATCGACGCTGTCACCGCCGGCGTATCCGGTCGGATGATCCGTTCCCGGCGGGAAAGCTTCTTCCTTACTTTTCTCGACCGGGATCTCGACCTTGGTTTCCTTGCCCGATTCGATCAGCACATTTTCCAATGCGACCGGCGTCGCGCGCGTGAAAATGCCGTAGTCTTTGCTGGTGGAGAATTTAGCCAGGTAGGGCCGCGCCACCGTAATTCGATAGGCGCCGGGCGTCAGCTTTATCGTGTACGATCCATCCGCTCCGCTGATTACCCGAAACAGGCGGCTAGTTACCTGGTTAACCACCCGTATAGTTACACCAGCGATCGGCTTTCCCGCGACGTCAACTACTGTTCCCGCCAAACTGCCGCGATCCTGTCCCACCGACGTAACCGCACCAAGGCCAATCAGGCACAATACGACCACGTACCGACGAACGGGCTTGATACGATCAAATTGGGGGAGTTGCTGCTGCATTGGGTCTACCAAAACCGATCTGGCTGGTCTATGCGCGGCAAAAAACTATCTAGAGCGGTTAATGTACTAGAGAACTACTTCAATGGGAACAGATATTTGCCGATATCGCTTCGTCACGTGATATTTTCGGGACGGTTAGACATCTGCAGGCTATCTTGTGTAACCTGGAAAGGTGGTGACGACCAAGAAAAGTAAGCTAAATGATCGGCAATTTGCCCGCGTCGCCCGCGCGCTGGCCGAGCCACGCCGGTTGCAGATCCTGAAAGAGATCGGCGCCTGCGAGGAGGCAATGCCGTGCAGCGCCTTACATAAATTTCATGATATTAGCGCCGCTACGCTTTCCCATCACATCAAGGAACTTGAGACCGCCGGCCTGGTGCTGATCACCCGCGAAGGAAAGTTCATGAATATCAAATTGCAACGCCAGGTGCTGCACGCCTACCTAGACCAACTTTCCCAGATCTAAACTCCGTCCTGTGACCGCGTCCGATCGACGCGAACATTCCCTCGCCCTCTCAGTTAGATGAGTGTCGAAATATCCGATTGACATTTCCCTTCAGCGAGCGGATAGTTAGACCGTCATCTAACTGACATTTTATGAATTGGTCAATATTGGGGAGAAAAGCAAATGAGTGACTTAACCGGAAAAGTAGCCATCGTAACCGGCGCATCAAAAGGGATCGGCGCGGGTATTGCCAAAGGATTAGCCACCGCGGGCGCCGCCGTGGTCGTGAATTATTCATCGAGCAAGGAAGGCGCCGACGCCGTCGTCGCCGAGATCACCGCTAATGGTGGAAAGGCGATCGCGGTCCACGGTGATGTGTCGCAACCCGCCGATATCGTGCGGTTGTTCGCCGAAACGAAACAGGCCTTTGGCGCGTTGGACGTGTTGGTGAACAACGCCGGCGTGTACATGTTCGCGCCACTGGAAGAAGTTACCGAAGCGGAATTCCATCGTGAATTCAACACGAATGTTCTCGGGTTGATCTTGGCTACCAAAGAAGCGCTGAAGTATTTCGGCTCCAGTGGTGGAAGCGTGATCAATATCGGTTCGGTCGCGGGCGCCAATCCCCCGCCGTTTTCGGTGGTCTATTCTGCCACTAAGGCGGCGATCGATTCGGTCACCCGCGGGCTGGCCAAAGAGTTGGGACCGCGCAACATCCGAGTCAACTCGATCAATCCCGGCGGCACCGAAACCGAAGGTACCCATTCCGTGGGCGTGTCGGGAAGTGATTTTGAAAAGCGGATCATTGCCCAAACGCCGTTGGGCCGGTTCGGTCAACCGTCCGACATCGCGCCGGTGGCGGTGTTTTTGGCGTCGGAAGACGCGGCCTGGGTAACGGGTGAAACCATATATGTCTCGGGTGGGTTGAGGTAAGACGCATTAATTTTGGGTATTTCTTTCCTGATCGGAGCCCGGGCGGCCCGCCCGGTGGTTGGGAGGAGTCTAGATTTCCGAAAGCCTTCAACGTAGGTTGGAGGCTTTCGTTTGTCGTCATGGCTCCCCAACAGCGGGCGGGCCGCCCGCGCTCCCATCAGGAAGGCGGTAGTACCAACCTAAGCAATTCCGCCAATTATTTTGCACGCGCAATGGTGACGGCAAAGACCTGCGTCGCGCCGGCCGCAAGCAAAGCAC
>JBDSEC010000390.1:0-3643 GCA_039920205.1 Pyrinomonadaceae bacterium | reverse complement strand
GATGCCGAGAATAACCTTATCGATGCTTATAGCCGAAAAAAGCTGGACCATGATAGGTTGGCCCAGTTCGAATCACATTATCTTGCGTCGCCGCTAAGACGGGACCGAGTACGATTTGGGGCGGCCTGGCAGAACCTGAACGACGAGACGGGTAATGCCGTAAACCCGGAAAGTTTTAGTGGAGAGGCGAAAGATCACCGATCTCTTTCCAATTGGTTAACGATCAGGCCGCCCTGGGTATGGGCTTCGGCGTTCGCCGTTCTCGTCTTGTTGTTGGTCGTGACATTTCTGGTGGTGCAGAACCGCCGGTTGGATCAACAAGCCGCAGAGGTTCAAACCCGTTACAACGAGTTGCTGCGTCGCGAACAAGAACTGCAGAGCCAAGTTGCATCCGAACGGATCGTGGCCGCACGGGCCGAACAAGAACTGGCGCGGATCCGCGCAGAGCGCGAACGGATCGAGCGGCAAACCGACGTACCGCCACCCCCGCCGGTCGATCCCGTCAATCCGGTGATCGCCGTGGTTTTGGCGGCGCCGCTACGTGGCGGTAGCCAACAACCATCCATAACCATTCGACCGGGATCCACTACTTTATCCGCGAAACTGGAACTGGGTATCGCGGATTTTCCCGCGTTTCAAGTCGAGCTAGTAGAGGCCAGTTCCGGACGGATCATCGGGCAACGCGGCCACCTGACCGCACCGGGAACTGGTGACCGCAAAACGGTTACGGTCAGTTTTCCACTGAGCCTTTTAGGGCCGGGAAAATATCTACTTCGCGTGTCGGGTCTGCCCCCAGGCGCACCCGTAGAATTGGTTGGTGACTATCCATTCCGAGTTGTGAAATAATAGCGTCCTTCCCCGAAAGCAGAGTGGTGCGGTTTAAGCAGGACGCTTTATGTGCAGTGGGATAGGTAACTTCCGCGATCGGCAACGGCGGTGCAGTAGCAGTACGCGATCAGTTTGCCTTCTGCTGTTTTGCACCGTGATGTTCGGTGCAGTTTCGGTACTCGCCCAAGATAAACCTCAAACTCCCGAGCCATCCGCCACAGAACTTATCGTTGATCAGCCCCTTAACCGCCTATTGAACGGAGGCGAGAGGCAGGTCTTTCATTTGAACTTCTTAGCTGGGCAGAACTTCAAAGTAATACTTCGTCAATTGGGTTCGGATGTGGGATTGAACCTACGCCTTCCCGGCGGCCAGATCGTTGTCATGTATGAACCGTTTGGACAGGTTCCGGAGATCGGCTTTAGCTGGGTGACGGAAACCGCGGGCGAGTATCGAGTGGAAGTCTATGCGCGGGCGCGGGCGGCAACCGCGCGCTACGAGATCCGGTTGGCTGAGGTGCATCCAGCGACGGCGAACGAACACCTTTTGCAGGCGGCGCGTATCCAGTTCGCTGACTACGCCCGGCTGAATCGAGATTCCCGTTTTGCCGAATCCCGCGTACCGCTTCAACGTGCCCTGGCGATCCGCGAACAGGTACTAGGGCCGGACGACCGGCTGGTCGGCGAAACGCTCGCGTTTTTGGCGGCAAATTATTCGGCCAGCGGCGACTTCGTAAACGCCGAACCGTTAAAGTTGCGGGCGTTGAAGATCTTGGAGGCCAGGCTTGGATCGAACAGCCCTCGGGTGGCGGCGGAATGGGCGGAAGTGGGCAGCCTCTATCTCGAGAAAGGTGACCTGGCTCGCGCGGAAGAGGTTTGTCGCAAGGCGTTACGTATCTTTGAATCAAACGGACAGACCGATGATCCCGTGATCGCGGGTGCCTTTGGTCAACTGGGCCGCATTTATTATCAGCGTTCCGATTACGTGAATGCCGCGAAATACTACGAACTATCGCGTGCGGCCTGGGGAAAACTTTTGGGCCTTGATCATTTTCACATGGCGCCTACCTATAGTTATTTAGGTCGCGTAGCCTACGACTCCGGCGATCTTCGCCAGGCCGTTACGCTATTTCAGCGGGCGCTGGAATTGACCGAGAAAGGACTCGGTCCGAATAATACGCGACTTTCTAGGTACTTGAACGATCTGGGGCAGGTCCATTGCACGACTGGTGATTTTGCGACGGGTGAAAGTGCTTATCGCCGGGCGCTCGCTATATTCGAGAATCGAACCGCCCTAGGTCAACCCGAGGCACAGGAAACCCTGTTGGGTCTGGCGCGTTGCTCGGCGGCGCAGGGACACCTGACCGAAGCCATCCAAATGCAGACGCGGGCCAACGAGATCGCGGAACGCTTTGTTGCACTTAATTTGAGCGTTGGGGCGGAACGCGAACGTCTGGCCTTTTTGGATACCTTCGCCCTACGCCTATCGCGGAACATATCGCTGCACGCCGATCTGGCGCCTAACGACCCCAAAGCGCGTGATTTGGCCATGACCAGCATTTTGCAGCGAAAGGGACGGTTACAGGACGCCATGTCGGACAGCTTGACGGCACTCCGCCAACGCTCGCAGCCGGACGACCGAATGCTGATCGAGCGTTTGAACGAAGCGACGACGCAACTGGCAACGCTGGTTTTGAAAGGTCCGGTCGATCTGCAACCTGCAGAATATCAATCACGCATCTCGGCGCTTGAAGCGGAACGTGACAATGACGAAGACGACCTCAGTCGCCGAAGTACGGGCTTTTATCCGCGAAACGCCCCCGTTACCCTAGCGGCGATTCGCTCGGCCATTCCGGCGGACGCCGCCTTGGTCGAATTCGCGGTATACGCTCCCTTTGATCCGCGCGTGGCGGATAACCGTCGAGCGTACGGGAAAAGCCGCTATGTAGCGTATGTGCTGCGCAATCAGGGCGACCTTCGCTGGGTGCAATTAGGTGACGCTGCGGTTATCGACGGAATGATCGAGGGGATGCGAACCGCACTGCGCGATCCCCATCGGAACGACATACGGCAACGGGCCCGTGCGCTGGACGAAAAACTTATGCGGCCGGTACGCGCGCTGATCGGAAATGCAACTCACCTACTGGTTTCACCGGATGGCGAGCTTAATCTTCTACCATTCGCCGCGCTGGTGGATGAACAGCAGAAATATTTGCTCGAACGCTACAACTTCACGTATTTGACCAGTGGACGCGATCTGCTGCGCCTGCAGATTCCGCGGGCGAGCAAGAGCGCAGCGTTAGTAGTGGCGAATCCACAATTTGCGGAACCGGCACCGGTCGCGCTTGCCGTCCGGACCGCCGCCGGGCAACCGCTAGTGCGCAACGGCAAACGAACAAGTGTAACCACCGCAAATGAACTGTCAGCGCTATATTTCGCTCCGCTTAACGGCACCGAGATCGAAGCACGCGCGATCGGAAAGGTCTTTCCCGATGCGATCGTGCTTTCCGGGGCACGGGCCACCGAAACCGCGTTAAAGAAAATAGAATCGCCGCGGTTACTTCACATTGCGACCCACGGATTCTTTCTTCACGACTTTGCCGATCTCCCGGGATCGGCTACGCCTAGCGTTGCGGCCAGCCACGCTCGGGACTCGAAGTCATTTGAGCCGCGGGTTAATCCGTTGCTGCGTTCGGGTCTAGCCCTGGCGGACGCCAATCTGCGCACCTCGGGAGCCGACGATGGGATCCTAACGGCGTTGGAAGCGTCCGGTTTGGACCTGTGGGGCACGAAATTGGTGGTTCTTTCGGCTTGTGAT
>JBDSEC010000389.1:0-5491 GCA_039920205.1 Pyrinomonadaceae bacterium | reverse complement strand
CCTAAAGGCGTAACTCTGAACTGTTGCGCGTTACTGGTAACTCGATCGGAATCCGCATCGGCGGTTAGTTCCAGAATGCTGCCGTGGATCTTGCTCAAACGCGCGGCCGCCAACCCCTGCAACTCTTCGCGACCAGCAGGTGTGATCGATACCACGCGGGTGATGGTTGCATTCATCCCCGAAGGCAGCGCGGCTTTCAACACTTCGCCCCAGGGCGCGGCGTAATATTCCGCCACCCAGCGCGCCAGCGTCATTACTTCTGGGACCAAGACCGGATCGGGGTCTAGAAGTTCCAGTAGATCCTTGACCGCGAATTCTGTTGGCTCGGCCGGCGCTTTGCTCAACCCGACCACGTAACCGATCGTCTGGACGCGACCGAAGGGAACCAGGACGCGGGCGCCCACCGCGATGGTGTTCGCCATCTCCGCTGGAATGCGATAGGTGAACGTGCCCGCAACGCGCGTCGGTATTGCTACGTCAGCAAGAACAGGCGCATCAGTCGCGATCTTGGCTATTGATGATTCCGTCTGAGCCATTCCAAAAAAGATTTTAACAGGTGAGTGGGTCAAGTTCCCCAGGGTGGGTATTACTGTCTAAAGACGAGTCTCTGGTGTTACCAGAGAACCCATCTGAAGTCGGTACTACCAACCCAGTTCAACTACCATCGATCGCGGGACGCTAATTCACGTCAACCCGCCGCGTTTGACCCGGGGCCATTTGTGATTCTACAATCAGCCAGTCGATCGTGACGCAAGACGCCCAGCTCCCCCTAATTGCTTCGTGATTTTACCTTCATGTCGCCATCATCAAGCCTAATTTGTGCCCATTTTGCTGATGCTTTCCGTCAAATAGGCGGAAATCTGGCCGCGCCGCGCGTCGATGTGCGGTTTTACCCGTATGTAGGCGTGATGAACCGGATGCGGATACGGTCTGGCTGCGCATATGTACGACTATCGGACATTTTGGCCGGCGCACCCGACGAAATTCACCGCGCATTGGCATTTATTCTGGTCGCGAAGGTCCTCAACAAGAAACCGGCCAAGAATCTAGAGAAATTGTATCAAGATTATGTCTGTTCACCGGAATTGTTACGCGCGGCCGAGATCGCCCGGCGCGAACGTGGGCATAAGAAGCTGTCATCGGCGCGCGGGCATTACTTTGACCTTGAACGCATGTTTCGCCGGCTAAATCGCCAATATTTCGACGATAGTTTGGAAAAGCCCGAGCTTTCCTGGTCGCAACGGCGTACGCATCGGATTTTAGGCCACCACGATCCGGTTCACGCCACGATAATAATTAGCAAAAGCCTGGACGCGCCCGACGTTCCCGAGTGGTTCGTCGAATTCGTCCTGTATCACGAAATGCTGCATATCAAACATTCCGCCCGCCTTATTAACGGACGGCGATATCATCACACCAAGGCTTTTCGCGGGGACGAGCGGCGCTTTCCTTTCTACGAAGCGGCCCAGGAATGGATGGAATTATTTTCGCACCGGGAACGGAAATTGCGCGCCCGGGCAGCGTAAACAATAAGCAGTGAGCAGTAAGCATTGAGCAGTAAGCAGTGAGCAGTCAGAAGGCGTCCGCCAACTCGTAAATTCCACATATTTTCGACGTGGCAACTGCTCAGGCTTGGGTTCTTCGGATTGGCTGCTCACTGCTTACTGCTCACTGCTCACTTTTTTGCAACTTCTGTTTCGGTAATGCGTTCTATTGTTTAGGTAGGTGGGCTCCTGCAACAAGGGCGGGCGAGTTATCCGGGTTGAATGCTAGTCTCCGATTCATCTGGAAAGCGAGTCCGCTCTTTTTGCGCCCCGCAATCCTCTATCTCTGTGACGCCCCGAGAGATCGTCACACGTTCGCAAGACACTTGCATTGCAAAAGTCATTTCTCGCCCAGGCGCGAAGCCGCAAAAGCGCCAAGTTCAATTTGCAATTTCACATTTGTGCTTCACAATTCAAATAGTTGAATTTCGGGTGAACACTTTATGAAATTGATCGGTTTCGGATTCCTATTTCTTTTGCTGGTCTCAACGCTTTCCAGTGGCCAATCGCCTTCATCGAAAGGGTGGCAACCTGGTGTGCCCCGCGATCTGGCCGTCTGGCGGGCCGCCAAATACAGCAACGTGCGCTATAAGTTGCGGCTGTTGCTGGAACGTAAAGCCTCCTTAATGCGGGGCGAGCAAGAGATCCGTTTGTCGGTCACGGAGCCGGTCGATCTAGTGCTGGATTGGCGACCCGCTGCGGCGCGGGACGGGAACCCGGAAGCGCGCGTCTGGGATATTCAGATAAACGGTAAACCGGCGGGCGAGATCGCTACCGTAAAGGAACATCTGATAATTCACGCACGCCAATTAGTACGGGGCGAGAATCTAGTTCAACTGAAATTCGAATCGCCGATCGCTACCTCCGGCAGCGCCGTCACCCGTTATTTGGATCGTGAAGACAATTCGGAATACCTCTACACCCTGTTCGTGCCGTCTGATGCCAGCACGGCTTTCCCTTGTTTCGACCAACCAGATCTGAAAGCCAAATTCACTTTAGAAACCGTGGCGCCGGTCGATTGGTCGGTGGTCACGAACACGCCAGTGGCGGTCGCAACTCTTCCGGACGGCAATATGACCGGGTCGGGACCGGGGACGCGAACCAAGCGTTTGTTGTTCAAGGAGACGAAACCGCTAAGCACCTATCTGTTCGCCTTTGCCGCCGGACCGTTCGAGGTCCTATCGGATCCCACGGTCGCGGCGACCGCAGCACCCGCCACGCGCATCTATGTGCGGCGGACCAAGTTGAAACAAGCACAGCTAGAGGCCGCCGACCTGTTCAAATTGAATCGCGGCTGTGTCACCTTCTTGGAGGATTATTTTGCCTTCAAATACCCGTTCCCGAAATACGATCTAATACTGATCCCGGAATTTGCCTATGGGGGAATGGAACATGCCGGGGCTACTTTCCTGCGAGAAGAACGCATTCTGTTTCCGACGGACCCGACGGCGAACGACAAACTTTCGCGCGTCAACGTCATGTTTCACGAAGCCGCGCATCAATGGTTCGGCGATCTGGTGACAATGAAGTGGTTCGACGATCTTTGGTTAAAAGAAGGCTTTGCCGAGTTCATGTCGTACCAGGCAACGGCCGCCGTGACGCCCGAATTCAATGCGTGGAAAGCGTTCTACGAACGGAATAAACCGCTGGCCTACATTACGGACACAACCAAAGGCACCACCGCGATCTGGCAGGTTATACCAAATCTTAATTCGGCCAAATCGGCCTACGGAAATATTGTTTACCGCAAAGCGCCGTCGATGCTGCGCCAAGCGGAGTTCTACCTGGGCCAGGAAAAGTTTCGCCTGGCCGTCCGCGCGTTTCTTAAGAAGCATGCCTATGCCAATGCGGAGTGGAGCGATCTGGTCAGGGAGTTCGAAGTCGCCTCGGGATTGAAACTCGACCAGTGGGCCAATACCTGGGTCAAGCGGCGCGGCATGCCGGTCATCACCGTCTCGCGCCAAGAACGTCACCTATATCCGAAACTCGGCCAACCGCATGACACCGAAGAGATCTTTACTTTGGAACAGACTGACGCGCTGGGCGAAGGCGGCGTGTGGCCCATGCGCTTGAACGTGTTAATGATTTTTGAAAATGGTCGCCGCGAGACCAAGACCGTCGAATTGGAAAATTCTTCGACGCGGTTGGCCAGCTTTTGGATCGCGCTCAACGGCAAATACAATCCATCCGGAAACCCGCCGCGCCTGATCTTTGCTAACTACGAAGATTACGGTTACGGGCGGTTCCTGCTAGATCCAGTCAGCCGGTATTACGTACTACAACATCTAGGTGATGAAAAGGATGAATTTCTCCGCGCGCTGTGGTGGGGTAGTCTGTGGGACAGCGTACGCGAAGCCGATTTTGCGCCGGCGGAATTCCTGAAATTGGTCGTGGCGAACGCTGCGAACGAACGTGACGAGGTCACGGTTCAAAGCCTCCTGGGTCGGGCGCTGACCGCGTTCAACTTTTATCTGCAGGCTGATGAAAAGGCTTTAACGGCGCCTGGATTAGAGGCTACGCTTTATGACCGGATGCTGCATGCGGATTCAGCCGGGCTGCGAATTACTTTCTTCCGAGCCTTTGTTGGCGCGGCCTCGACCGCGGACGGTCGCGCCAAACTGAAACAGATCCTGTCCGGAAAGCTTGCGGTGCCGGGAATGACTCTGCGGTCGCGCGATCGGTTCGACGTCATTACCGCCCTGATGGCGCGCGGTGATGCTGACGCACCGGCATTGTTGGCGGCCGAGATCAAACCGAACGCGACCGACGATGAACGGCGCTATGCCTATGCCGCCGGCGCTGCCGGCAACGACGCCGCGAACAAACAGAAGTACTTAGAAGCGTATTTGAACGACCCCGCATTGGCCGAAAGCTGGATCGAGACCAGCGTTGGATCATTCAACACGATCCACCAAGCTAATCTAACCGAGCCCTACTTGAAACGCGCGCTCGAAGAACTTCCCAAACTGAAACTTACGCGAAAGATCTTCTTCGTGAACGGATGGCTGGCGGCGTTCATCGGCGGTCAATGCAACGAAGCATCGCTGAACGTGGTTAACAAATTCCTGACCGACAATTCGAACCTGGACCGCGACTTGCGATTGAAAGTATTAGAAGCCGTGGATGGGTTAGAGCGGTGCGTGCGGATCCGAAAGCGTGGTGCACCGTAGGGCCCGATTTATTTCACGCGTGAGTTTCGGTGTTCAATTTAATTCACTGGCCAACTTCAAGGAAAACCACGACCTCACCATAGAAATCGGTGAAACTGGGAGCGCGGGCGTCCTCGCCGGCGAAGCCCGAAGGGCTAATGCAAGTCGTGGATCCCTTCAACGTCTTAAGCACGCGCCGCGTTGACGAAGTTTGCGCGTGCATAGTGCGTAGACGCCCGCGCTCTTAGTTTTACGCGCTCGCCTATAAAGTTTGCAGGTTTTCCTTTGAATTGGCCTGTCGCTGGAATTGTACGCCGCGGCGGGCCTGGTCCGGGCGCGGCGGGCAATTATTGCGCGATCGATTTTCCCCAATTTCTTTTCCTGAATTCACCTCCGATTACGTCTTTATACCTCACATACGAAAGTAAAATAATTTAGGAACACGGGGATCGCACGGTTGATTGGGGCGGCGGTTCGCGGGGTAGGGGTGTAGATGTCGATCGAGGTCGTTTCCCTTCATGATTCGCAGCGCCAGACCGTTTCCGAACGGTTTCGCGGACTTGTTCGACAGACGCGAAACCTAACGCGCCGGCGTAATGTCAGACTCATACTGCGCGGAGTGGCCGCTACCATCGTTTTAGGCGTCATCGTCGCCGGTTACTTTCTCTATTCCTCGTACCAATTTTACGGACAAATGATCGATGCGCGGCTAGCGCGTGGGTATCTGACCAGCCGGGCGGGGATCTATGCCGCGCCGCGCACCTTAAGGCCCGGACAAGCGTTGACCGGCGAATCGTT
>JBDSEC010000388.1:0-4250 GCA_039920205.1 Pyrinomonadaceae bacterium | reverse complement strand
AGGAAGGAAAGCGCCAGCAGCACGCCGTAGGTGTTGATCGGAAAACTGCCGATACGAAAGAGTTCAGGATACATATTAAACGTCGGGGCTTCCCGAATTTGCGTGGTCTAGGATTGTTCCGGGGCGGGCGCCGGTTGCTTGCCAGTTTCCGCTTTGCGTCGGTGGAAAAACAGGTCGTAGGCTAAAAGCAACGCGCCGGCGCAGATGCTGGCGTCCGCAACGTTAAAGACCGGCCAATGATACTCGCCCGCGTGGACCAGAATGAAATCGATCACATATGACAAGCGGACGCGGTCCGTCAAATTTCCCAGGATCCCGGCCAACAACAACGCGCAGGCTCCCAGCACCCGGTCCTCGCTCCGCGGCGTGCGCCAAAAGTAATAGAAGACGGCGGCGGCGGCCAAACTAGCCAAGATGGTTAGGAACCAGCGGCCGAATGATCCGCCTTCCTGCATTTGTCCAAACGCGATGCCGGGATTTTCAGCATAAACGAAGGAGAGAAACCCCGGGACCAGATCTTTGACCTGACCCAGGCGCAAACGGCGAACCGCCCAAGCCTTGGAGGCCTGGTCCGTCAAATAGATTCCGCCCGCGGCCACCAAATAGGCCACGCGCCATCCGATCTCTCGTCTATTCAAAACGCAATTCCCTCAATTGGGCGTCGAAGACGCCTTTAAATAATAGCCCGACGTGGTACTTCTGGAGCCAACTCAATTGTTGCGCGCCCTGTTGGGCGTACCGGTCTCGCGCCCCTTCAGGGCGCCCACGTTGAAGGGCACAACCAGAGGCCGCGCAAAGCCTTGCCTCTGGCTATTTTCTTAATGCGCCTTCAGCGCCAAATCATTTTCGATCTCCGCCAAGGCTTCGACGCACCGTTCGCAAGCGGTCGGGTATCTTTCACTTTCGCCGACACGAACCGAATAGTTCCAACAACGCTCGCATTTGTCGCCGGCGGCTGGTTCAATTTGAACCGACAACTCAGCGCCCGTGGTCTCGGCCAATTCGACCTCTGACACGATGAAAACGTAACGAAGCTGGTCCGCATATTTTTCCAACAACGCCCGGGTATCGCCGCTGGCCCGGAGCACGACTTTGGCTTCCAAAGCACTGCCGATCTTTTTGGCGGTGCGTGCTTCTTCCAACGCCAACAGTACCTGATCGCGGACGGTGAAAAGCTGCTCCCAAGCAGTGGTCAATTCCGCGCTGGTCAGTCCCCTGGATTCGGGCAATTCGGCCAAGTGCACCGAAGCCGTGCGCGCCTCGCCATCCGCCGGTAAATTCTCCCAGATCTCGTCTGCGGTAAAACACAAGATCGTGGCCAACATGCGGGCTAAGGAATCGACGATCCGCAATAATGCGGTTTGCGCAGACCGCCGCGCATGCGATCGCGGTGCCGCCGTGTAAAGCCGATCCTTGATGATGTCGAAATACCGCGCCGACAAAGTTACCGTGCAGAACTGGTAAAGCGTGTGATAAACGGTGTGGAATTCGTAAGCTTCATACGCCGCCCGTACTTTTTCGATCACCGTATCCAATTCACCCAGCGCCCAGCGATCGGTTTCCAGCAGCTCTTCGTACGGAACCGAATGTTCGGCCGGCACGAATTCATGCAGGTTGCCGAGCGCATACCGCGCGGTATTGCGTAGCTTTCGGTAACCGTCGGAAACACGTTGCAGGATCTCCAGCGAACAACGCACGTCCTCGGAATACTCGGTCGAAGCCACCCATAGACGCAGGATCTCGGCCCCGGAACTCTTGATCACCTCGTCCGGCGCCACCGCATTGCCGGTCGATTTGTGCATCTGCTTACCCTGGCCATCGACCACCCAACCGTGGGTCAAGACCGTGTGATACGGCGCCTGACCGCGCACCCCAACGCCGATCATCAACGAAGAGTTGAACCAGCCGCGATATTGGTCGCCGCCTTCAATGTACACGTCGGCGGGCCATCGTAGATTGGCCCGCTTGTCCATTACGGCGAATGATGAGGCACCACTATCGAACCACACATCAAGGATATCCATCTCCTTGGTGAATTTGTTCCCGCCGCAACCGGTACAGGCAAAACCGTCGGGCAACAGGTCCGCGGCCTCGCGGTCGTACCAGGCATCGGCCGAGTCGTGTTCAAAGATCGCCGCGACATGATTGACGATGGCAACGTCGGCGATCGCCTCGCTGCAACCATCGCAGTAAAAGACCGGGATCGGGACCCCCCAAACTCTTTGGCGCGAAACGCACCAATCCGGCCTCCCCGAGATCATGTTGCGCATCCGGTCCGCGCCCCAGGAGGGAAGCCACTTTACCCGCTTGACTTCGGCGAGGGCCAGTTTGCGCAGCGATTCGGGTTCGTCCAATTCCGGGTTAGTGTAATCGTGCACGACGCGGCCGTCCTCGTCGCGCTCGACCTCGCCATTGCCGCCGACCTGGTCCATTGAGATGAACCACTGCGGCGTGGCCCGGAAGATCACCGGATTTTTACAACGCCAGCAATGCGGATAACGGTGGCCGTACTGGTCGGAATGGACCAACACCCGGATCTCGCGCATGAATTCCACGATCTTCGGGTTCGCCTCAAAGACACTTTGACCAGCAAAATGTTCGACCTCGGGCGTGAACCGCCCGGCGTTGTCGACCGGGCAATATACCTCCAGCCCGTATCGTTTGCCGGTAACAAAGTCATCATGGCCGTGACCGGGCGCCGTATGCACGCAGCCGGTTCCGGCCTTGCCCGTCGCCGATTTGTCGCGGCCTTCGCGGACGTCTAGTTCGGTTTCGCCGTCGGCCTCGCCACCCAAGGTCACGTAATCACCCAACATGACTAAACTAGGCCGGTCGATCCAGGCGTGCCGGCATTCCAATCGATCAAGCTTCGATCCCGGAAACCGAGCCAGCACCTTCGGCAATTCCGGTTCACCTGAACTACTAGCTCCCATCAATCCACATTTCTCGGCAACCACGCCGATCAATTCGCTGGCGACGACGTAAACCTCATCACCAACTTCGATCGCGGCGTATTCGAAATCCGGATTGACCGTGATGCCCAAGTTGGCGGGCAAGGTCCAGGGCGTAGTCGTCCAGATCAAGAAGAAGACCTGGCGGCCCGCCAACGCGGGATCGATCTCGACTGGGTCGCTGGCCAAAGGGAACTTTACATAGACCGAGACGCTGGTGTGTTCGCGATACTCGACCTCGGCTTCGGCTAAAGCGGTCTGGTGCGTCAGGCACCAATAAACGGGACGCGGTCCCTTGTAGGCATAACCGCGTTCGATGAATTTGCCGAACAGCCGGGCGGTCTCGGCCTCGTAATCATTGGACATCGTCAAATACGGATTGTCCCACTCGCCGAGTACTCCGAGGCGTTGGAAATCACGCGTCTGGTTCTTCATCGCCTTGCCGGCGTGTTCGCGGCAGGCGCGGCGAAAACTGGCCACCGGAAGATCGGCCTTAGTCTTGCCTTTTTCGTTCAGGGCCTTTTCGACGTATTGTTCGATCGGCAACCCGTGACAGTCATAGCCCGGCACATAGGGCGCGTCAAAGCCCATCATCGACCGCGATTTAACGATGAAGTCCTTAATGATCTTATTTAGCGCCGTACCGATATGAATATCGGCATTCGCATACGGAGGGCCGTCGTGAAGAATGAACTTGGGCCGGCCGGCGCGAACCTGCTGAATGGTTTCGTACAGATTCATCGCGGTCCATTTCTTCAAACGAGCAGGCTCGGCCTGGGCCAGGTTGGCCTTCTGCGCGAAATCGGTCTTCGGCAGATTTACCGTCTTCTTAAGATCTAGGGGTGTTTCGGTCGACATAATCGAGTTTAAGCGTAATCCGCGCCGGTTAATTCTGTGCTAACAGGTCAAATTTCGTAAACAAGCATAATAGCAAAGGGTAGTCGGTAGCCGGTAGCCGGTAGCCGGTATCTGGAAAGACAGTAGACCGTAAACGGTAGCGGTAGTTAATACCGAACGTTGGTTTGCTGTCCTGAAACAACTGCCGGTATTGGCGCAAAGATCGTGACGGATTGGATGCGACCGATTTTTCTACTGTCTACTGTCTACCGTCTACTGCCTACTGCATTTGTTTTTTTCGCCCCCTCTGCATCGAAACGATGCAATCGCTGATGTCAATTCCTTAGGAAAAAGGTGTCTTTCGACTTCGTCGCATTGGCTAAGGTGCGGAAAACCGTTCTCTTGTCAGAACCGGAAGCGGTAGCGACGGGTTCTTGTCTTTGCGCCCGCTGAGGATAGGTG
>JBDSEC010000387.1:0-13055 GCA_039920205.1 Pyrinomonadaceae bacterium | reverse complement strand
CGGCCCCCCTCTCCCGATTTTGGGAGAGGGGTTGGGGTGAGGGTGCGTCAGCATGAGTCGTAGCCCCCCTTTTTATGTCCGGAGCCCGCGGAGCGGGCGGCAGATGCTTGATTGATCCAGCTCAATTTCGATCTGCATCAAATTGCTGGGTAGAATGATCGCTCGACATCTGTCGCCCGCTTCGCGGGCTTCAGAAATCTAAGAAGCACCATTCGTCGTCAACCTTCGGACCCTCACCCCAACCCCTCTCCCAAAAAACAATGGGAGAGGGGGGAGCCGGAAAAAGACCAGGCCAACTCGCACTTTTAATTGCACCCTTTTTGGTGAGGCGGATCTTGCTCATTCCGGAACTCCGCCGGGAGTGAAATATTTATAGAAACTTGTCACCGTAAAATATCCAAAGCTCTGACCGGAGCGAAATGTTAAGGGTGTAAACCTTCCGCACCGTGTGTAATCAAAGGTGCGAGTTGGAAATTGAGACAGGAAGCGAGGGTACGCGAGGGCACGGTGGGCAGCGGGTTCCATTTCATCGAGTCGAAGACGCCTAAAGAAAATAGCCAGATGTGAAACGTCTGGTTGGGTCGATATTGATCCTGCGCGCTGAAAGCGCGCCAGATCGACGTGGCGCCCCTTCAGGGCGCGAACCATTAATCGAGCTAACCAGAAGCTGCGCAAAGCCTTGCATCTGGCTATTTTCTTGATGCGCCTTCAGCGCAAAGAGGTAGCGTCCGCGTTGATACCAACTCGCACTTTTATTTACAACATTCCGCACCTGGCGGAGCTAGAGGAAAATTCAGCCTACAGAATTACTAGATACATTCCGTCCCGGGCGGGACTAAGAACTTATGCCATCCGCTAGACGCGCTTCTGTCGCTTGTGGTACTGACTCGCGCCTGATCTGCGCCTTACGCGACCACGTGTCGAAACCATTAAAATCGTAAAAATCATAAAAACCGTCAAAAGCGTGGTGGACAGAAGACGATAGACGGCAGACAGTAGCACGGGCCAGTGCGCCAATTGATAATTGACAATCGAATTACCGCGCAGCCCGTTCGGGCCGCAACCAAACTGTTGCGTACTTTCTTGCTCCCCCTCTCCCTTTGGGAGAAGGGGGTTGGGGGGAGAGGGTCCGAAGGATGGCGCCAAATAATCCTTATTGAAGTGTCCGGAGCCCGCGAAGCGGGCGACCGAAGTTTAATTCTGTCGCGCTCTCGCGAAAAAATAATGAAAGCTGTCGCATCACGCTTCCGCGCTTGCCCCTTCACTTTTACAATTGGAAAATGGGTGGCAAATCACCGCCGATCAGTCGGGAAAGATAGCGACTTCTGCCGCCCGCTTCGCGGGCTCCGGATCAAAATAATGAAGGCTCTATCGTCATCCTTCGGACCCTCTCCCCCCCAACCCCCATCTCCAAGAAAAAGCTTGGGAGAGGGGGTTGGGGGGGAGGGTGCGCTTCGCATGCGCGGTAAAATATCCGCGGCTAGACAAATTTTTATTGGTTTGTTTCACAGAGGGAATTAGTTATAGCTGTTGGTCATTTGCCGTTAGCCGGAAATCCAATCGCAGGCTCGGCACCTCGCGGAGCGTCTGGCTGCTTACTGCTCAAGGCTTACTGCTCACTGCTCTCTTCCGCAAAAACGTTTCGTCCCTAATTCGGTACCCTCGGTTTGGTCGATTTTGTGTTTTTGCTGAGCATTTTGTTGAGAAAGGAGGTCCACACGGGTTAATTGCATTTTCGATTTGAAATGTTCCCCGTGGAACGTGGCGCGAAGCGCGAGGGGTCGGGATTGCTCCTGTTTCTTGACCGCCGTTTGCCGCACCTTAACGAGGGCGAGGAAGTTGAATGGTGCCTTTTTCTTAAGGAATTGAGACCTTCGGTTGTATGGTTCCAATACAGACGGGGTAAAAAAAACAATTTCGGTAAGGGTTTCCGATTTCAAGTAGTCTGCGCTATCGGTCGCCGGCTTCGCGGGCTCCGAAGAGATAGATAATGGCGCCTTACCCCCTCCCGCTCGGCGGACGCTACGCCTTGGGGTTTACTTTGCCGCCAGCTTCGTAGGCGGTGTATCGGTCATTTCGGACGGGCATGTGTGGAATGGTCGCAAATGGCGATCGGAACGTGGCTCGAAGAAAAGTTGCTTCCGGTAGTGTCCTTTATGGTTAAGGCTCGGCAGAAGCCTCGACCCATCCGTTATCACAGACGGTACCGACCTCAGGGGTCAGAATGCTATTGTTTCTCGACTACCGTTTCCCGCACCTTAACGAGGGCGAGGAAGTTGAATGGTGCCTTTTTCTTAAGGAATTGAGACCTGCGATTGTATGGTTCCAATACAGACGGGGTAAAAAAACAATTGCGAATGGGTAGCCAAACGCCCTCCATTCCGCGCGTCGAAGCCGCTGGCAGAAAATAGCCAGATGTGAAACGTCTGGTAGGCGGCAATTTGCTCCCGCGCCCTGAAGGTGCGCCAGCTAGAGTTGGCGCCCCTTCAAGGCGCCAACACAATTTCGATCTCTCCAGAAGCTGCGCAAAGCCTTGCATCTGGCTATTTTCTTACGACGCCTTCAGCGCAAAGAAGGCGGTTCCAGTGGCGAATGTAACTCCCACTTTTAATTGCACCCACCGACCCATTCGCAACACTCCCTGGTTTTTCGGGCATCGAAGCGATGTGCTATATTTTGACTGGTCAACTTGACCGTATGGTGTAAGACCCACCGAAACCCGAGTTTGAATCTATGAAACGTTGGCTGGTTTTAATTGCGTTGGGATTCGTGATGATCACGACCGTCGTTGGCGGCCTCGCGCGTCGTGGACTGGGTAAATCGACCGGCCCCTCGGGTAGCCAGGTCTCGTTGGACGAGGTGGTGACGGATTACGAAGAAGCTCTCGGCCTGGTGACCGAAAACTATGCGGGAGAGATCAATTTCGAAAAAGCCACGCAGACCTCGATCCAGGGTATGCTTTACGTATTGGACCCGCACTCGTCGTTCTTCACCGCTGCGGAGTTTGCCAAATTACGCGAGGATCAATCGTCCCGGTTCTATGGGATCGGCGTCTCGATCTTGCAACATCGCGACGGAGTTTATGTGGAAGCGGTGGTGCGAAACACACCCGCCGAACGCGCGGGACTTCGATTTGGCGATCGCATTGTTGAGGTCGACGGCAAGGATTCGCGCGATTGGAGCAGTTCCGAGGTGTCGCGAAACGTGCGCGGTCCGTTTGGCGAAATGGTGACGGTCAAGGTTGAACGGGCGGGAAATGCCGAACCAATATCCTTTAAGATCCAACGCGATGCCGTTCCCCTGCCGTCGATCAGGAACTATTTCCTGATAAAGCCCGGCGTTGGTTATATCGGTTTGACCGGTGGGTTTCAGCAGACCACCGACGAGGAATTGGGTGCGGCCATCACCGCGCTCAAGGCCCAAGGCATGACGCAGTTGGTCTTGGACCTACGCGGCAATCCGGGCGGCATTTTGGAACAAGCGATCAAAGTTTCGAGCCGGTTCATCGCTCATGGAAAGGTAATAACCTCGGTTCGTGGACGTACCGAATATAGCGAGCCCGAGATCTATCACTCGATCGGGAAAGCAACCGAGGACTTCCCTCTCGTCGTGCTGATCAACCACAACTCGGCCTCGGCTTCGGAGATCGTGGCGGGCGCGATCCAAGATCACGGACGCGGTTACATCGTTGGCCAGACTAGTTTCGGCAAGGGACTGGTCCAGCACATCTTCTACTTGATGGGCGGAACGGGATTGACCCTGACCACGGCTCGTTACTACACGCCCTTTGGCCGGTCACTGCAACGCGATTATTCGAATGGCTCGATCTACGAATACTACGTTCAACACGGCGAAAGTGACGGCTCGCCGCCGCCCGCAACACCTACCCCCACGCCAACGCCCTCGGGACCGGCCATAACGGCGGCGGGTGGACGAGTACTTTACGGTGGCGGCGGGGTGAGCCCGGATCTAGAAGTAAAGCCGGAATCGGCGACGACCGAGCGTGGACGCATTGCCGACGCAGCATTCTATTTTACCCGGCAGTTGGTCGCCGGGCAGATCGCGGGGATCAATGAGTATCGTATCGGGAAGACGACCTATGGACATGACCTGCGGGACAGCGACTACGTAGTCAGTGACGAGCTGATCAACGCGTTCAAGGCATTTGCCGCGCACGATCCGAAGTTGGGATTGACCGCGGAAAACATCGACGCGGCCCTGGTATTTAGCAAAGTCCGCATCCGCAGCGAATTGATAACGGCGGCCTTCGGTATCGAAGCGGGCAATCGCGTACTGCTCGAAACCGACAATCAAGTACTTCGGGGTATCGAATCTTTTCCGGCGGCGAAGCAGTTGAGCGATCTCGTGAAGTCTGGTCCGCAAGTCATGTAGGTCGGAGATTCCGCATTAAAAGTTTTGCCTTTTCACCGTGTGACGGCTCGCGTTGTCTGCATCTACTTACCGGGGTAACCGGGCCGAAAATGATCGTGGGCCCAAACTTATTTACCCGACCTAAGAGCGTCGCGTGATCGTAACCCGACCTACCAATTGGGAGATATCTCACCATGAAGAAGTTTGCCCTAATACTAATCGCTGCCTGGTTATTATTGACCGCCGCCGGTGTGTCCGCCGCCAAAGATGGCTGGAATCGCGTCGAGTCGAAGAACTTCATTCTGGTGGGTAACGCAAGCGCCGGCGAGTTGAAGGATGTCGCGGCGGAAATGGAGCAATTCCGCCTTTCCTTAACCACGATCTTTCCCGGCTTGAGGGTCGAAACATCGGTCCCAACCAGGATCTACGTCTTCAACACGGACGACGATTTCAAGCCGTTCAAACCAATGTATAAGGGAAAGACCAACGAAAACGTGAGCGCAGTTTTCGTACCAACCGCGAATCAGAATTATATCGCGCTTTCCTCTGACGACCGTTTTCTGGAACCCTTGCGTCCGGTATTCCACGAATACGAACATTTCATCATTCACTTGAATTTGAACAACATACCGCTTTGGTTGGATGAAGGGTTGGCCGAATTCTACAGTACGTTTTCGTCCAAGGACGACGGTCAGAAAGCATTGATCGGAAGGCCCATCGTTGAACATATTTCTACCTTACGAAATGCTCAGTTGCTGCCGCTGGCGAAGTTGTTTGGCGTTAATCATCAGTCTCCTGATTACAATGAGTCACGTAAGGCCGGGATCTTCTACGCGGAGTCTTGGGCACTGGTTCATTACTTGATCTTCGTGGACGCCCAAAAAGGAACCAATCAATTTGCCCAGTTTATCGACGCACTAGGTTCTGAACTAACAGTCGAAGAGGCCTTTCAAATAGCATTCAAGCGTGACTATCGCGAGGTCGAGGATGAAATGCGCAAATATGTCGGGAAATTTGCCTTTCCGGTGCTTAATGTCACGACGAAAGAGAAGACGGTCGTCGACAAGAACGTTATGATCGTGAGCAAGGCGACGGAAGCCGAAACGGAATTCTACCAGGGTGATCTAGATCTGCAATTGAACCGCTTAGATGATGCTGAAAAGCACCTTTCAAAAGCACTAACCATAGAGCCCAAATTGGCCGTTGCCCATCTATCAATGGGCATGTTGCGCTGGCGCCAAAAACGGATCGATGATGCGAAGCTGGAGTATCAAGCGGCGATCGAGTCCGACCCCAGCAACTATCTTGGCTATTACTATCGGGCGATCTTTTTGGCCAGTGAAGGATCCAAGGGCGAGGCGATCATGGCTTATAGAAAAGCGATCGAACTCCAACCAAACGCGGCGTCAGTTCATGCCGGTTTGGGCTTTTACTACGTACAATTAGGCCTGGACCCCGTAGCGATCCCATCATTCGCCGCCTCGCTTAAAATAGACAACCGCAACGCCAACGTTTATCGCGCGACGGCCTATGCCCATTGGCGACTGGCCCGCACGGCAACTTCGGCCTTGGCGGCGCGGCAGTATCTTAAGTTGCGAGGCTGGGGTGACGATCATTCGGCCTATATGGTGCTAGTTGCAGTGTTAGGCTACCGCGCGACCGGGCAGATCCCGGAAGCGAATAGTATGCTGCTGGCCGCACAAAAGCGGTTGTCGAGTGCCGATTGGCCGGCGCCGGTATTTCAATATTTGCGCAAAGAGGTCACCGCAGACCAATTGTTGGCCCTCGCGACGGACAACGACAAGATGACCGAGGCGCGCGCTTACATCGGTTTCGATCTTTCCTATGCCGGCAAAAAGGTTGAAGCCCGTCCGTATTTGGAATGGGTGGTAACAAACGGGAACAAGAGGTTCGAAGAGTACCTGTTAGCCCAAGCGGAGTTAAAACGCCTGGTCGTCAAATTGGAAACCATTGCTCCCTAGCGGCAAGTGCACAGGTTTGTCCCGGGCAGAGGTCGGTGGCGTGAAGTCGATCCTTCTCCGCTTTAGAAAGTTGGTAAGTTTGGTATGAAGAAGCTACCGCTGGTCATTCTCGCGGCGTTCGTTCTTGGTACTACCGCGCCTGCGGCGGTGGCGAAGATGAATTGGGTCAAGGTCGAATCCAAGAATTTTGTTCTAGTTGGTGATGCGTCCGAACAAGATACTAAAGAATTCGCGGCCAAACTCGAACAGTTCCGACTTTCGTTGAATACGCTCTTTCCCGGCTTGAAGATCGAAACGGCAGCCACGCGTGTCTATGTCTTTCGAGACAATGGTTCATTCGCTCCGTTCAAACCGATCTATGATGGTAAGCGGCGGGATAACGTTGGCGGATTTTTCATCGGCCTGCCGGGGATGAATTACATTGCGCTTTCCACCGATCCTAGTTGGCGCTACCCGCTGCGTCCCGTTTTTCATGAATTCGAACATTCTATTCTTCGCAACAATTTGGGATACTTGCCAATGTGGTTGTCGGAGGGACTCGCCGAGTTCTTTAGCACGTTCTATACTTCTGCTGGCGGCAAGAAGGCAACGATCGGCGACCCCATTTCTTCCCACTCCGAGTTGTTCCGGCTCAACTCTATCTGGACCTTTGCTCGACTCTTTGCCGTCGACCGTGGATCTCGTGACTACAACGAATCAAACCGAGTGGGGCTCTTCTACGCGGAATCATGGGCTCTGGTCCACTTCCTAATGTTTCAGGACGTAAAGAACAAGACAAATAATTTCCCTAAGTTTATCGAGTTACTCTCGACCGAACCATCAGCGGAAGCGGCCTTTCAGAAGGCTTTCGGCAGGGAGACGCGGGAAGTCGAAGCGCAGTTGCGTGATTATGTTAAGGGACCATCATTTCCGGTAATGGACGTTGAGTTTAACGAACAAATTATCGCACCGAAGGATCTCATTTCCAGTAAGGTTTCGGAGGCCGAGTCGGAGTACTACGCCGGCGACCTACTGCTTACGATGTTCCGCCCGGAAGATGCGGAGCCGCATCTGATGCGTTCGGTCGCTCTGGACGATCAACTAGCGGACGCACACCTTGGCTTAGGCACCCTCCGGATGAATCAAAAGCGGGTGAACGAGGCGCAACGGGAATACCAGATGGCGATTAAACTTGACCCGCGGAATTACCGCTCGAAACTCGCTTATGGTATTTCACTCGCCGCGGACAACAAATGGGACGAAGCCCTAGCGGCGCTGAAAGCCGCTCTCGTTTTAAAGCCCGATTCGGCCAACGTCCATATTGCCGTGGCGAGATATTGGCAGACGTTAGGTAAAGACGAGCAAGCGATCTCCGAGATTAGTTTGGCTACTCGCCTCGAACCGCGAAACGCGGAACATTATCGGGCCTTGGCCTTTTCCCTTTTGCGCGTGGGTCGCGGGAAGTTTGCCGTTCAGGCCGCACAGAAGTATATACAGCTCAGCAGTTGGGACGGCTTTTATTCCGGGTATATGGTCATGGTGGCGGCATTAGGCTTTCAGCAAGCTTCGCAACCTGCCGACGCGGCGGCGATCCTTAAGTTGGCCAGCGGGCGGCTACCCTCCGACAATTGGCTTCAGCCTATCTATAAATACTTGATGACCGACATTACCGCAGCAGAACTGCTTGCTCTGGCGAATGACAACGAGAAATTGACCGACGCCCATTCCTTTCTAGGTATGCAACTCGCGCTGACCGGCAAGCCGGCCGAGGCACGGTCCCATTTCGAATGGGTCGTGGCAAAGGGACGACATAACTCACTGGCGTTCTTTCTGGCGACCGATGAGTTGAGACGAATGACGGTGACAACGCAATTGACGGAGAAAAAGACCTCGGATTGAGTGCGAGTGGTGGCAATTGAAAGTGCTTGTCCGTAAATACATTGCGGGTTATTTCTTGCGCTGAAAGCGCATTTAGAACTTAGCCAGATGCAAGGCTTTGCTCGGCTTCTGGAAAACTTGAAATTGCACACGTGCCCTGAAGGGGCGACAGAAGGTTCGCGGTAGCAAGCAATACTTCAGGCCTCTACTATTGCTGGCCTCTGACATCGGTCCCTTCGAATAGACCGCTCGTCTGGCTTTTTCTATCGGCGACTGGTGCCCGGTAAGGCAAGACCTTAAATCACGCGCAATACGAGGCACTTCAAATAATAGGTCTCCGGCATGCCTAAAAGCACGGGGTGGTCGCTGGCTTGGATACGCTTTTCCACCAATTGAACGCGACGGTGAGCGTCGCGGGCTGATTCTTCAACTAACGTGATGAACGCCCCTTCAGACATGTGATAGGAACAGGTGCAGGTGACGAGCACGCCTCCCGGGTTGAGTAATTTTAACGCCCGAAGATTTATCTCTTTGTAACCGCGCGTGGCGGGCTTAACGCTGGCCCGGTTTTTCGCAAACGCCGGCGGGTCCAAAACGATGGTGTCGAATCGCTCGCCCGCAGATTCCATTTCGCGCAAGGCGTCGAATACATTCGCCTCACGAAATTCGACATTTTCCGCTTGGTTAAGCGCCGCATTGCGGCGAGCCCCAGCGATGGCGTCACCGGAAATGTCCAACCCCACGACGGTGTCGCATTTCTGCGCAATATTCAGGGCAAACGCCCCGTTAAAGGTAAAGCAATCGAGCGCGCGACCGTGTGCCATCATGCGCGCGGCCAAGTGATTTTCTCTTTGGTCCAAAAACGATCCGGTCTTTTGGCCGCCCAGTGGCGAAACCAAAAACCTCACTCCGTCCTGGTCGATCTCGATCTCGTCGGGCGCATTACCATATACAACTCCCGCGCGCTGCTCCAATCCTTCCAGGTTTCGCACCTTTACATCATTCCGCTCGATGATCGCGCTGGGGGAAAATTCTTCGGCCAGCAACTCAACCAGCATAGGCTGAAGCGCGTCCATCCCCTGCGAAAGCGATTGCAGGACCAGGACACCGTTATAGTCATCGACGATCAATGACGGCAGTAGATCGCCTTCGGAATAGACCATTCGATAGGCGTTCGTATTCACGGCATACGCTTGGCGACGCCGCGCCGATCGGCGCAATCGATCACGCCACCAGTCGCGATCGATCAATTCGTCGCGTGTTGTGAGAAAGCGGAGGGTTATCTCGGAGCGGTCGCTGTACAAAGCCTGTCCGATGAACTTACCGCGCTCGTCGGTCACGCGAACAACGGAGGCGGCGGGCACACCCTTTGGTTCCAGGACATCGCTGCGGTAGATCCATAGGTGCCCATTGCGCACGCGGTCAGCGCCCCGACGATTAACTGATACTTGCGGTTGATCCATTAATTCATTTACGCACAAAATCAGGAAGATGTCAGACGTTGGATGAAAGATCTTAGATGTCAGATGCTAGATGCCAGTTTTAAGAGCCACATAGAGCCGTTTGGCGTCGCCTACTATCATCTAACATCTATCATCTAACATCTAACATCTAACATCTAGCATCTACCATTAATTCTTTTCGACGTTGATATAGTAAAGTTCCGTCGCGACGGCAAAGGCCGCGCGCTTGATGTCGGTCTTTACCGTTTGCCAGGCGGTAGTGGGTCGAATTACGGTCCATTTGTCGGAAGTCCCGATCTTAACCGGCATCGCAAATCCTGCGACGTCCGTATCCCAACGAAATGACACGGTTCCCTTCGCATCGTCAACACGCAATTCCAAAACTGGCAGCTTAGCGAGGTTGAGGTACTGCGTAAAGATCGGCGTTAGGTTCATTTTCGATCGCTGGTTGAAAAACGCCAGCATATCCTCAGTCCGAATATTCTGGTAACGGAACTTCATTGAATACTCGCGGACCATTCGCCACCAAAGGCGATCGTTGTTGATCACCGACCGCAGGGTATTCAGGAAAAGCGCGCCCTTGAAATACTGATCTTGCCCCGGTTCGACATTGATGCCGCGCGCCGTAATGATCGGCTGCAGGTTCTTTACCTTCGGCTGATAACCGTTCACATATTTGATCGCGTCCTCGCGACCGAACAATGCTTCGACATAGACACACTCGGCATAGGTCGCCCAGCCTTCTTGCAACCATTCGTCGGCCACATCACTGGCGGTGATGGCGTTGCCGAACCACTCGTGTGCGCTCTCGTGCACGATGATGAAATCGAACTTCAAGCTGACGCCGACCCCGGTCCAATCCCGTTCCAGATACCCATTAGCAAAGTGATTGCCGTACGTCACCGCGCTCTGATGTTCCATGCCGGAATACGGTACCTCGATCAACTTATAACCGTCTTTCGGGAATGGATACGGGCCGAAGTATTTCTCATACGCCGCCAGCATCGGCTTGGCCTGGGCGAATTGCCGTTTCGCCTTTTGTAGATCTTCGGGGAGGCAGTAGTAATCCAGCGTCAGATCGCCCAGATGGTCGCTGAAGTGTTCGTAGGTGCCGATATTGAGCGATACCGAATAGTTGTTGATCGGATAGTGCACCGCCCAATCGTATCGGGTGTAGCCGTCACCGAGATCGGTCTTGCCCGTTAAGCGCCCGTTCGACACATCGGTCAGCGCGCTCGGGATCGTGACGTGGAGCGTCATGTTTTCGACTTCGTCCTGCTGCTGATCCTTGTTGGGCCACCAGACGCTGGCCCCGATGCCCTGGTTCGCGGTCGTGATCCAGGTTCGCCCCGCCGGATCTTTACGAAATGCAAGTCCGCCGAAGCGGCCGATCTCTTTGGGGAAACCCGAGTATTGGAAATCGACGCTATAAACCGTTCCCTTCTTTAAAGTGAAGGGGAAATCGACATAGACTGTGTTCAATTCACGGACATACTTAAGTTTCTGGACACCGACCAGGATATTATCGATCGAAAGATCATCGTATAGATCTAACTGAATGCGGTTATCGTCTCGTAACATGCGAAAGCGAATGCGATTGCGGCCCCTGATGTACTTGCGGTCCGGTTCGACGCGCACGTCGAGGTCGTAACTAAGCAGATCGTTGTTCGCCCGCCACTGACCATATTCACCACGTAATACATCCAAGCGGGAAGGCGCGGTCGGCTGATTCTGAGCAGCAACAGAAACCACGAACAGCCCAATGATCGCCAACGAATACAAGTATCTTCTTGTCATGTGTACTCCAAAGAAAGACGGAAGCCACTTTCCACAAGCCGCTTCCGTCCTCAATCCGAAACCGATGATCGCACCTTCGATCAAGCCGAAGCAGAATCGCCGACGCTGGCAGCTTGATAAGGCGGCAAAGACTTGCGTGCGCGCTTCTCTTTCTTCAAGCCAAGCGCCCAATCGGCCTGCATCAACGTATGAATATCACGCGTTCCCTCGTAGATCACCGCCGCTTTGCAGTTGCGCAGATAGCGCTCGACCGGATAGTCGTTCGAATAACCATTGGCACCGTGAACTTCGATGGCCATCGACGCAGCTTTTTCGCTGCGCACCGTGGCCTGCCATTTCGCTAGTGACGTTTCCTTCGCATTGAACTGGCCCGTATTCTTCAAATATCCAGCGCGTAACCACAACAAATGAGACATCTGGTAATCGGCTTCCATCTCGGCGATCTTCTGTTTCACTAATTGGTGATTGGCGATCTTGGTACCGAACGTCTCGCGCGTGTTGGCATACTCGACCGACGCGTCACGCGCGGCGCGGATCAGTCCCGTGGCGCCAGCCGCAACGGTAAACCGCCCTTGCTCCAGGGCAAACATAGCGATCTTAAATCCTTCACCTTCTAAACCCAACATATTCGCGGCCGGAACCCGAACATCTTGAAGCGAAAAATATCCCGTATTGCCCGCGCGGATACCGAGTTTTCCGTGGATCGTCCCCGAAGTAAAACCCCGCATCGTACGCTCGATGATGAAACAAGACATGCCGGAATGGTCACGTGCCTTTCGTTTCTCTTCATCGGTCCAGCAAAAGAAAAGGAAATTGTCCGCAAAATCGGCCAACGATATCCACATTTTCTCGCCGTTGAGTACCCATTCGTCGCCTTCACGCCGCGCGGTCGAACGCGAACCGACCACGTCGGAACCAGCGCCAGGTTCGGTCAGTCCGTAGGTGGCAAGTTTCTCGCCCTTGGCCTGCGGAACCAGATATTTCTGTTTCTGTTCCTCAGTACCCCAGGTGTACAACGACATGCAATTCAACCCAACGTGAACCGACATCACGACTCGCAAAAACGTATCGACGGCTTCCAATTCTTCGCAAGCTAATCCAAGCGATATATAGTCGAATCCCGCGCCGCCATATACTTCCGGAATACAGATCCCGAGCAAATTAAGTTTGGCCATTTGATCAAAGACTGACCGTTCGGCGTGTTGCCGTTCGTCCCACTCTTTGATGTAGGGGGCGACTTCTTTCTGGGCAAATTCGCGCACGGAATTGCGCAAAGCAATATGGTCTTCGGTTAAAGTAAAATCTATCATCAGGGTTCCTTAAATAGTTTGTATTTGAATGGCTTTTCAATCTTACATCAGTGAGCTATCCGCGCTCAAACACGCTTTGCTCCCGGCCCGGACGGCGTTGCATAATCACTTACTAGTTCCATATGGCCACCGATTCAAAAATAGCGATCTATGCTGCCCTGGTCGGGAATTTGGCCGTGGCCACCATCAAGTTGGGGGCGGCGCTGTTGACGGGCAGCGCGGCAATGGTTTCGGAGACCATTCACTCGAGCTCTTCAAGACCGCGTCGCCCACCG
>JBDSEC010000386.1:0-15171 GCA_039920205.1 Pyrinomonadaceae bacterium | reverse complement strand
CCAGGGTGCTGTCGCGATAGTGAATATCCTCGTAAAGCTGCGGCGTGTCGGGACGCAACTTTAGGCGAACCAGTGCTATCGGCCCGACCACCTTGATCCGCTCGACCACTACGTCGCGAACGATGGTGGCTTCACTTCCGACCGTCAAAACGCCATGGCCACGCTCAAAGATGCAATCGATCACCCGGATATGCTCGACCGGTGGGCTGTCCCTGTCGTTCATCGCAAACGGTCCTTTGGTGCCTTTCAGGCAAACCGCATCGTCATCGACGCGAAAGGTGCAGCCGCGCACGGTGACGTTTTGACTGCTGTCGATGTCGATCCCGTCTGAACTCGGGGCTAGTAAACCATTCTGCACCTCGAAGCGTACCGTTTCGACGAGCACATTTTTGCAGCGGTATAGATGCAGGTTCCAAAATCCCGAGTCCTTAAACGTGATACCACTGATCTGCACATCCCGCGAGTTTTGGATCAAAGCCAAGCGCGGACGTTCCACGTCCAGATTCGTGGTGGCACGATTCACCAATCGCCGCGCCCAGAAATCTTTCCAGAACGGCACGCCGTTACCATCAAGTGTTCCCTTTCCGCCAATGCGCAAATGATCGACACCGTCCGCGTTGATCAACGCTGGTAGCCAATCTTCGAAGTGTCCCTCTATCCGGGTTCGCAGCTTCGGGTAATCTTTGCGGTCGGTTGATCCTTTGAGGACCGCGGCTTCATCCAAATACAAATTGACGCCTGGTTTTAAAAAGATCGCACCCGTCAGGAAAACACCCTTTGTGATGACCAAAGTGCCTCCGCCTTTTGACGACAGTTGGTCGATCGCCTTTTGAATAATGGTTGTGTTTAGCGTCGTCCCGTCGCCGATCGCTCCAAAGTCGGTGATCGAGGTACGGGTTTTAGAAAATGGTCCCGAACTGGTCAGCCACGATCGATTTGCGGGGCCAGTTTCGGTCGAACCCTTCCCATCAGCCTCAGCAGAGACCCAAGTCAACAGCGCAACCGAGAAAAGGAGCAAGTTCTTCATCATAGCCGTATCCGTAACTAACGAACCGTTCGATCGCCAAAATTGGCGACGCAATGGGTGTGATCTAAATTGGGCGTTGCCGGCCAGCAGCGGGTAATCTTTCAAGCGCCATGAATCCCGCCTTTAGACGGCAGTAGTTTCGGCGGCGCGGTCTTTCCCGCACATTGGGCCTGCCAAAGCGGGGACTCATGCGCTTGACCTGTTGAATCCACCAAGTTATGACCCAAGTCGCACTTCTAATCGCACCCCTAAGCGATCAATCGCGCGATCAGGAAAGCCGCCCCCGCCGCCAAGCCGCCGATAAGCATGGTTTGAATTGCGCTGCGGAGCGGGCGTGAACCGGTGAAACGTCCCTTGACGTAACCAAATACTAACAATGCAAGCAGGGTCGCGACCACCGAAAAATACAACCCTTCGCGCATGTCGCGCAGGATCATGTAGGGCAGCAAAGGGATAAGCCCGCCGGCGATGTAGGCACTGGCGATGGTCAACGCGCTGGTCAACGCGCGTTTCGGGTTGGGTTTTTCCAAACCAAGTTCGAAACGCATCATGAAATCGATCCACGAATTCGGGTGTTGCCGAAACGCGCGCACGATGGGTTCGATCTCTTCGTCGGTCAATCCGTATTCACTAAATATGTCGGCGACTTCGGCCTCTTCGACCTGCGGTTTCTCTTTGACCTCTAACGCTTCGCGCGCGCGTTCGCTGGCGTAATGCTCCGCGTCGCTGCGCGCGGCCAGGTATCCACCCAACCCCATGGCGATCGAACCGGCCGCGATCTCAGCCAAACCGGCGGTAATGACGATCGCCACTGAACCGCCCGCGCCCGACAGACCGGCCGCCAAAGCGAACGGCACGGTCAATCCATCGGACATGCCGATAACGATGTCGCGAACGACCTCGCCCGAGGTGAAGTGCTTTTCGGTGTGTTGGGTGACTGGCATATCTGCTAGATTTCAGCACACTCCTTAAGGGTCGCGTTTGTTCCGTGGATTTCGATCTCAGCCATTTGGCCAGTTGAAATCAACCAATCAACAGCCTGCGAAGCTGGCGGTAGATTAAAGCCCCCGGCGCAGCGTCCGCGGAGCTTGGGGATCAGGACGCTTTTTGCTTCTCCGGAGCCCGCATAGCGGGCGGAAGATGATTCATTTACCCCTGCCCACAACTATACCGTCGATTTTGCTGTCGTTAGTTGGTCGGATTTCCACCGCGTAGCTCACGCCAGCGCCACGAGTCGCCCGTCTTCCTTGATCGACTTTTGCGCCGCTTCTAACAGTCGCACCACCCGCAGGCCCGCTGCTCCATCGGTCAAAGGCGTACGCTTTTCCACGATCGAATTCAGAAATTCGTCGCACACGTACCGGAGCGCTTCGGTCCCATCCAACTTGGGCACCCACACGTCGCCGGTTCGATAACTGACCAGCGTTCGATAGGCGTCTTCGCGATCGGATTCGTTTTCGATGTCGGTCTTGGTCACGCCCTTATCGTAAATGCGGATCTTCTCGGTCGGCTCGATGTCGTCATAGACGATCATCTTCTTGCTACCTGCCAGAAGGGTACGGCGGATCTTTACCGGCGCCAACCAGTTGAAATGGAAATGGGCGATGAATTCATCGGCAAAGTGCAGCATCACATAGGCGATGTTCTCGATACCGGGCGCGATGTGGCAACTACCCGTGGCCGAGACCGCTACGGGTTCCTTGCCGATGATGAAATCCATCAGCGATAGATCGTGCGGCGCGAGATCCCAGACCACATTGATATCGCGTTGGAACAAACCCAAGTTGATGCGCACCGAATCGAAATAGAGCAGATCGCCGAGTTCCCCGCTCTCGACCAACTCTTTCATCTTGCGGACCGCGCCAGTGTAAACAAAGGTGTGGTCCACCATCAGGTTGACTCCATTGGCCGCCGCCGCGGCTATAAGTCCTTCCGCCTCGGTCACGCTGGAGGTCAACGGCTTCTCCACCAAGACATGCTTGCCCGCATTTAACGCTTCCAACGCAAACCGAAAATGCGTATCGACCGGCGTAGCGATCACGATCGCGTCCAGCGTCGGATCGTTGATCAGATCTTGATAGTTCTGCGTGGTGCGCGCGGACGGATAGCGGCGGCCCAGCGACGCCAAACGCTTGACGTCTAGATCGCAGATCCACGAGACCGCCGCTTCTTCGTTCTCGGCAAAGTTGCGTAGCAAGTTCGGGCCCCAATAGCCGGTCCCGATGATACCGATGGTGGTTGGATTCATTCTTTCGATTAGATCTCTTGATTGAAAAGGATAGTCGTAGGATCCAGCGAAATTCCCTGGTCCTCAAACAGTAAGGAAATCGCTTCAGCTAAGCTATCCCGGCATTCCTGCAATGTTCGCCCTTGTCCATTTGCGCCTGGGACCTCTGGGCAATACCCAATGATCCATTCGCCGTCTTGCTGAAACAATGCATCGAAGTGATTGGTCATATTCGATCGAGTCGAACGATCAGGCCGCTTGACCCCTTGGCGTCGACGTTCTAACTGCGTCGGCTACTTGCTCGACCTGCGCGCCGGTCAATTCCGGAAACATCGGCAACGACAGTACCCGCCGCGCTTGCCGTTCGGCCTCGGGGAAATCGCCTGCGGCGTGGCCCAATGCGGCGTAAGCCGGCTGCAAGTGGATCGGTATCGGATAATGAATTCCCGTCTGCACGGCGGCGGCAGTCAACGCCTGCTGCAATCCATCGCGATCATCGGTTTGAACCACATAAAGGTGATAGATATGCCGCGCATAATCCATCTCGCGCGGCAGAACCAGGCCGCTGTCGGCCAACAGTTCGTTATATTGCGCGGCGTGTTGCCGGCGCAGGTCATTCCATTGATCAAGGTATTTCAATTTGACGTTCAACACCGCGCCTTGGATCCCTTCCATTCGGAAGTTATAGCCGACGATCTCGTGATGGTATTTCTTCTCGGAGCCGTGATCGCGCAAAAGGCGCGCGCGGCGCGCTACGTTTTCGTCATTAGTGACGATCGCACCGCCTTCGCCGTACGCGCCCAAATTCTTGCCCGGGTAAAAGCTAAAACAACCGACACGACCCATCGCCCCCACGCGTTTGCCGTGATAGAGCGCGCCATGCGCCTGAGCCGCGTCTTCGATCACCTCCAGCTTGTGCTTTTCAGCGATCGCCAGAATTGGGTTCAGATCCGCTGATTGGCCGTAAAGATGAACCGGCATGATCGCGCGCGTTCGCGGCGTGATAGCGGCTTCGATCTTGCTGACATCGATGTTGTAGGAACCCGCGGCCGCATCAACCAACACCGGCGTCGCGCCGGCCGTCGAAACGCCTTCGGCCGTGGCAAAAAACGTATTGGCCGGGATGATGACCTCGTCGCCCATGCCGATGCCGCACGATTGGACCGCAACCTGGACCGCGGCCGTGCCACTGTTCAAAGCTACGCAGTATTTCGCGCTCACGTATTCGGCAAAAGCGGCTTCGAAAGCTTGAACCTCGGGACCAAGAATGAAGGCGGTGCTATCCAAGACGCGACCGATCGCGATTTGGATCTCGTCTTTGATGGCGCGGTATTGGGATTTAAGATCTACGAATGGAATCATAAAGCAGTAGTCAGTGGTCAGTAGACGGTAGACAGTAGTTTGTACCCAATGATACGAATTTCGTTGTCAGTACTGGGTATCGTGGTTATAGGTCCTATAGGACTTATTCGTCCTATTACTTTTTCAATACCCGTGCCGGGTTACCGGCGACGGTGGCGCCGTCGGGGACGTCGTGGGTTACGACCGCGCCGGCGCCAACAATGGCGCTTTCGCCAATGGTCACACCGCCCAAAATAGTGGCGCCCGTGCCGATGCTCGCACCTTTGCGCACCGTCGTGCGTTGAAGCGTCCAATCCGCTTCGGTCTGCATTGCACCATCTTCGTTGGTCGCGCGCGGATACTTATCGTTGATAAAGCTGACGTTGTGGCCCACAAAGACGCCGTCTTCGATGGTGACGCCTTCGCAGACAAACGTATGACTCGAGATCTTGCAGTTCCGGCCCACCCGAGCACCTTTCTGGATCTCGACAAACGCGCCGATCTTGGTGCCATCGCCGATCTCGCAACCGTAAAGGTTAACGAAACTATAGATAGCCACGTTATCGCCCAACTTAACGTCAGGCGCAATGATGCAGAACTGTCCCTTCATTGGTAAACCAAAGACCAGCGATTCCACTGTTCGCGCAAACGTAGAATCTTAGCAAATAAGTGCCGGTTTAGGCTAAAGCAGGGATAGGACTGCGATCAGCTTGGAACCTCAAATATTCTTGTCCTTCACAGTAATTGCATGTTAGATTTTGGCTATGAGCAGTATTACCGAAATAGAAGCCGCGATTGAAAAGTTGCCGCCGCCGCAAATCGATGAACTGGCCGTGTGGATCGATGAACTTCGGATCCGTCGAGCAGTGCCCCCGCATGTTGAGGATTGGCTCGACGGTGCACGTGGGGCCGCGACTGCGGGCCTAACGACGGAACAGGTGCTCGCACTCACTCGCGGAGAAGAATGAACCTCTTCGACACTAATGTATTGCTGGACATTGCTACTGCCGATCCCGTCTGGCTACCTTGGTCTGAACAACAATTTCGTTCTGCGATTCTTAATGGTCGAATTCTTATTAATCCAATAATCTATGCTGAACTCGCTCCGGCGTTTGAAAATGAAGCCGATCTTGATCGGTGGCTAGATGCTGCGATCTTTCAGAGACTGCCGATACCCTATGGTGCCGGCTGGTCCGCCGCTCAGGCATTTTTGATATATCGGCGAAGCGGTGGTGTAAAAACCACGACGCTGCCGGATTTTTACATCGGCGCGCATGCCGAAACCGAGCAACTTACATTGGTCACCCGCGACGCAAATCGCTATCGACAGTACTTTCCCAACGTAAAACTCATAACGCCCCCTTAAGGAAACTGGGCGTCGTTCCGGTAAGAAGCGACGCCCAAATTCGTGAACTAAGTGGAAGGGGTGGTCAAAATGGACCGAGTGGACTACGTGGACTTGTCCACCGCGTCCACATTGTCCACCCCGTCCACCAGTTCCGTCCGCCGTCTAAAACTCGATCCTGGCGGCGAATTGCAGAATGCGCGGAATGCCCGCCGTCGCCAGCGAACGTCCGAACGTTTGATTGTTGATCGCGTTGTCCGGATTGGCAAAGTTAACGCGATTGAACAGGTTAAAGAAATCCGCCCGCAATTTCAGCTTCACCCGTTCGGTGATCGGCACGGCCTTGATCAACGAAAAATCGAACTGATTGAAGGACGGGTCGACAAAGGCGCTGCGGCCGGTGCCGCCCTGCCGTCCGATCAGCCGGGGACCGGTACAGACGGTCGGCGACGTTACTACCGAATCCGCCGGGCACGGGTTAGTGAACAGGGTCCGCACCGGTCCGGTTTGCGTACGCGGATCAGCCGGCAGCGTTGACGGCGCCAGTCCATTTGTGGCGCTGGCGAAATCGGCACGTCCTGAAAAGCCACTTCCCTGGCTGTCACGATTGCCAAACACGCTGTACGGATGTCCCGATTGGATCGAGAAAATACCCGACAACGTGAAATCACCCAGGACCTTGTTCAGGATCTTATTCTCGAACTTGAACGGCAGGTCGTAGGTCGCGTTCGCCACCAACCGATGGCGCGAATCGAATCCCGAGTCGCCGCGTTCCGGCGCCGAGAATCCACCCGCGAACCCGGACGAATCGCGCGGGAAATTTCGCTCGCCGGTTTGAGCGTTCAACGGATCGGCAGCGTTATCGATCGAATGGCTCCACGTATAAGCTACCTGGACTTCACCGGTGCCAATACCGGTCCCACTGAACCGTTTGGTCACTCGGCTTTGCAACGAATTGTAAGTCGAGAATCCATTCGCCAAGTTCAAGGCCGCTTGGAAGAACGAATCGTTCAACTCACCGTTGATCAAGTTTGTGTTCAGGCTGCTGCTGATCGGTGTGTGGGTGCCAAGAATGGCATTTGCCCGCGGCACGCTGGACAACTGTCCGTCGATGACGCGTAGTTCGTTGGTACCTTTACCGCCAACATAATCACCTTCGATCAGGAACTGATTACCGAAACTCCGTTGAATTCCGAAGCTCCATTTCTGCTCGTACGGGGTAGCATACTTGGTCGAAAATATGTTGTTCCCCGGCAAAGGAAATAGGGTCGGGAACAGTCCCGCGCCCGCCGGCACCGTGGTGCTGGACACCTGCAGCGGAGGCCGCGGAATGTTTTCCAAGGTGTCGACCGGGAAATCCAAGAAGTCCTGTTGGAACGGAGCATTGCCCCGCGCATTTACAAACAAGTTGCCGAAAATGCGGTCGTAGTAAACTCCGTAGCCGCCGCGGATCGCGGTCGAACCCGGACCGCCGGTGATCTTCGCCAACCAACCGGTAGTAAAGTTCGGGCTATAACTAAATCCGAACCGTGGCGCGAAGTTATTGCGATCCTCTTCGTACAGCGGCGAAGTGCCGCCCGACTTCTTGCCTACGAATTGGAAAACAAAACCACCCGCCGGGGTGACGCCGCTCGGGTCCTGATCGACCAAGGTCGAAAGCTGTCCGTTAACTTCATAGGGAGAACTCTGCCGCTCGTAGCGTAGTCCGACATTGAGCGTCAAGTTCGAACGCACTTTCCATTGATCTTGGTAGAACACATCCCATTCGCGCGTGCGGAACCCGCGAAAATCGCTACCGATACGCGTGCCCGCTTTGTTAAAGAACTGCGATTGGAATTGTTGGACCACCAGGCCGTAAAGGAACCCGGCGTAGGTGTTGATCAGCAGCCCGGCCTGGGTCTGCGGGTTGATCCCGACGCCGCCATTGTCCGCCACCAATGGGTCATTGGTCAGTTGGGAATAGTTAAAACCCAGGGCCTCGGCCCGGGAAAAGTTGGTGTCGCTGTTGGAATAGACCCAACGATATTCACCACCGAATTTCATCGTGTGGTTGCCTTTGATCCAGGTCATGGAATCGCCGGCGCTGGTGGTACCGGTAAACCGGCGTTGTGAATCGAAACCGCCCAGACCCGAGATGCCGGTGTTCAGCAGATCGATCCGGGTGCCGTTGGCGCCGCCGAAATTGGCCGCCAGCGGATAGCCATTCGCCTGAAACGCCTGGTTGATCTGTTCGAACAAAGTGTTCGGCACGCCGCCATCGCCCGTACCGTTGAAATTCGATTTGACCCGATTCAAACCGAAACGTGCCTCGTTGATCAGATTCGGCGTGATGGTCGAAACCAAATTCAATGAAACCAACGAACTCCGCTGTGGCGACATGATCGTGTCGCCAAACCCGGGAAACGTTTCCGAAGCAACATCGAACAGACCATTGCCATAGTTGTAACTGGCCGTAATGCTATGTTTGCTATTGATCCGGTAATCGACCCGGGTGGCGATGCTGTCAGTCGTATTCACCGCGGTATAGCCAAAAATATACGAACCGAATGCGTTGGGCAAAATAGTGTTTACCGTGCTGTTCGGCAATGGATAGATCCGGTTAATGATCTGGACCACGGCCGGATTGAACGGAACCCCAAAGATGTTGTTCGCGCTGCCAGGACCCAGATCCAAAGTGCCAAAGGCCGCGCCCGTATTCAGTATGCCGGTGCGCGCCGCCGCGGTCGGTACCAAGCGCGTTTGCTGGCTTCCGACTGCCTGACGCAGACCTTCATAATTGAAAAAGAAAAACGCTTTGTCCTTGATGATCGGACCTCCGATCGAAGCGCCAAACTGCTTTTGCTGCAATGGGTTAGCCTCGCCCGTTTGGTCAAAGAAATCCCGCGCCGAAAAAGCGTTGGACCGGTAGTACATGTAAGCGCCACCATGAAAATCGTTGGTGCCGGCCTTGGTCGCCACGGTAATGATGCCGCCCGAATTGCGGCCCAGCTCGGCATTGAAGCTGCCCGTTACGACGCGAAACTCTTGCGTCGCGTCGATGTTCGGTGTGGCCACACCCGCTGGAATACCCGGGACCTCGGTATCGTTGTTATCGACGCCATCTACCAGGAAGTTGTTATTGCGCTCGCGTGATCCGTTGATGGAAAACCCGCCCAACACACTGGTTGAAAGGACCGTTCCCGGTGCTAACAGAACCAGTCCGTTCGGATCGCGATTTAGCAACGGCAAGTCCAAGATCTTCTTGTTATCCAACAAGGTGGATAGCTGCTGGTCATTAGTATTGACTTGGGTTACCGAATCGCCCGCCTGCACGATCACGGTTTCGTTGCCACCACCCGCGGTCAACGTAAGATTTACCGCGGACGAGAAAGCGACGGACACGTTTACGGATTGAACCGTGGTCGGCGCAAATCCCGTCTGGGTCGCGGTGACGCTATAAACGCCAACCGCTAGTTTCGGTACAACGTAATCACCGGCATCGTTCGCTGTAACGGTCTGTTTGATGCCGGTCTTTTCATTGGTAACATCGACGGTGGCGCCCGGTACTACCGCGCCATTGGCGTCAAGAATGGTTCCCCGGATCTCACCGGAGCCCGATTGTGCGTAACTGGGAAGACTTATGAAAGTGAATAATGCCGCAATGATGACGGCCCGGACTAAGGTACTGCTCATATGATCCCCTCCCGATTGCTCGGAGCAAGTGGTCTGGATCGATCGCACCCAAGGGAGACCGGAGGTGAACTGACCCGAACGGCAGGATCACGGCACTTTTCGTCTGAGAATAGAAGTTAAGGAAATACTGTTTTGGCTGGGAAGACAAAACCAGTCAGTAAAACCGCGCGTCAATTCAAAGCGCCGTAATCTTACCGTCTGGTTCCTTTTATGCATGCGGTGTTCCATACACGATACTTGGGATAAAATTTCAAATACTTTCAGCGAACGGCGAATTAGATACGAAATTCCGTTCGCGCAGAATCCGAAATTTAGGAATTCGCTTGGCTGCTTGGATTTATTGGTCGAATTCGCGAGTCTGGAAAATCGACTGCAATTACCGAGCCGTGAATGATATTATTCCCGCGCAAACCTGGCCTTCAGTTTTCACGCGTTCAATTTTCAAGGACCCCTATGACTTTCAATCAAATTTTTGTGCGGCGGCGGTATTTACTCTCATTGATGTTGGTCGGCTCGATCCTGCTCGGACCTGGATCGTTAGCGACACGGTCCTTATCAGCGACGCCGGTTGCGTTGACGTCGACCGAACCCGTCCGTGGGCGCCAGGCAATGGTCACTACCAACAGCCGGCCGGCGTCTCAGATCGGGGTCGACATCCTTAAAAAGGGCGGCAATGCGGTTGATGCCGCGATCGCGATCGCGCTGGCCCTGGCCGTAGCCTATCCCGAAGCCGGCAATTTGGGAGGGGGCGGGTTCATGATGATCCGACTCGCGGACGGACGCACGACGGCGATCGATTATCGTGAAATGGCTCCGGCCGCCGCGTCGCGCAATGTGTTTGTCGATAAGAACGGCGCGCTGATCGTTGGTGAGGGTTCGTCCACCCAGGGCTATCGCGCGGCCGGCGTTCCCGGCACCGTCGCCGGTCTGGAACTCGCGTTGAGGAAATATGGCTCGGGCAAACTGACTTGGTCACAATTGATCGAACCGGCGCGTCGATTAGCGGTCGAAGGGTTTCGCGTTACCGCGCGGATCGAACGAAACTTGAAGGATGCCAAGGCGCTGGCGAAATATGCGGATAGCAATCGCATTTTTCTGAATGACGGTAAGTTCTTTGCCGAGGGCGACCTGTTGAAACAGCCGGAATTGGCGGAAACGCTAACCCGCTTGCAGATCAAGGGTCCGCGTGAATTTTACGAAGGTCGCACCGGCCAGATGATCGTCGCGGATATGAAGGCCCACAATGGTCTGATCACCGGATTGGACCTGAAGAACTACGCGCCCAAAGAGCGCAAGCCCATCACCGGTTCCTATCGCGGATACAACATCGTGACCATGCCACCGCCTTCGTCGGGCGGGGTCACGATGTTGGAGATCTTGAATATCTTGGAAGGCTACGACCTCAGCAAGATGGGTTGGGCGTCGGCGTCGAAATATCACGTCATGCTGGAAGCGATGCGGCGCGGATTCGCCGATCGTGCGGAATACATTGGCGACCCGGATTTCACCAAGGTACCGGCCGCGGGATTGATCGATAAGCGTTATGCCAACGCGTTGCGCGAAACGATCAGCGAACGGCAGGCCTCGACCAGCGAAGAGATCCGCGCCGGGCTGCCACCGGGCGCCGAAGGAACCAACACAACTCACTTCACGGTCGTGGATGCGGCGGGCAATGCGGTCGCGAACACCTACACCTTGAACGATCTGTATGGTTCAAAGGTCACGGTCAAAGGCACCGGCATTTTGCTGAACGACGAAATGGACGATTTTGCCAGCATCCCGGGCAAGCCCAATATGTATGGGCTGGTCCAAGGCGAAAGGAATGCCGTTGGTTCAAAGAAGCGTCCGCTCTCGTCCATGTCGCCGACGTTTGTATTGCGCCCCGACGGTTCGCTCTGGTTCGCGCTGGGTGCACGCGGCGGCCCGCACATCATCACCTCGGTGCTGCAAGCGATCCTGAACGTCATTGATCATCAAATGAATATTCAACAAGCGATCGACGCGCCGCGCCTGCATCATCAGTGGTTGCCGGACGAGGTCGAATGGGAGCCGTTCGGCATCTCGGTCGACACGCGTGCGATCTTGGAGCGATTGGGCCATCGGTTTAAAGAAAAGTCGGCCTACAAGGCCGCCGTAACCGCGATCATGATCGAAGAAGGCACTAACGTTAGATTGGGCGCCGTGGATGCGCGCGGCGATGGCGCGGCGATCGGCTATTGAAAAAGGCTAACCTTCGACGACCAATCCGTCGAAGGCAAACTCGACCCCGTCGGGCAACAGGTGCGAATCGCGCGCGTGCAGAATGTCATGCGACATGTGAATGAAATAGGAGCGGCGAGGTTTTAGCTCATCGACATAAGCCAACGCCTTTTCCAGCCATAAGTGCGTCGAGTGCGGTTTGACGCGCAGACAATCGAGCGCCAGAACATCCAGGCCGCGTAACCCGTCCAACGTCGCGGGCGGAATGTTGCTTAGGTCCGTGGCGTAAGCGAAATCGTTCAACCGGTAAGCCATTACGGGCAACTCGCCGTGGATCACCTCCAGCGGCGTGACCGTCAGGTCCGGACCAAAACAAAACTTGGCTCCCGTTGCGACCGTGTGCGGAACGATCTGCGGCAATCCACCGCCAAAATGAGTAGGGTGAAATACGTACTGAAAGATACGGCGTATGTCTTTCCACGCCCGCTCGTTCGCATAGAGCCCCAACGAGCCATGCCGAAAATTCAACGGCCGGATGTCATCCAAACCAAAGATGTGATCCGCGTGACAGTGGGTGATCAGCACCGCATCCAGGCGTTTAATTCCGACCCGCAAGGCTTGTTGACGAAAATCGGACGAAGTATCGATCAGCACCGACGTTCCGGCATGTTCGATCAACACCGACACGCGGAGGCGTTTGTCGCGCGGGTCGGTCGAAACGCAGGTCTCGCACTCGCACCCGATCGACGGCACGCCCGTTGAGGTCCCGGTACCAAGAAAAGTAAGTTTCATTTGGTGAAAAAGTAGTCAGTAAGTAGTCAGTAGACGGTAGCTTATACCGATCGGACACGGTTAGTATCAACATTTAACCAGCTAACAATATTCTCCGTGACGCAGACACAACCTGATTTCCTACCGTCTACTGTCTACCGTCTACCGTCTACTGTCTACCTTCCTCCACTCACTTCCCGCCCAGGATATCTTGTGCCGTAAAACCACCGCCGCCACCAGCCGCTTGCTTCTGCTGGGCGGCGCGGGTCAGCGCCACGAATTGCATGCGCAGATCAGACAGGATTCCATCCAGCGCCTGCTGTTCTTGCGGGAGCAGATTGTTCTTGGTCTTTTCCTGCAGCATTCCCAAAACATCAAGCCAATGATGCGCCAAATTCAGATCGACCGCGCGTTGGCCGCTGACCGGATGCTCCATCATGCCCAAAGACGCCGCGGCGTTCGACGCGATCGACATGATGAAATTGATAAAGCTGGCCGGATCCTCTTCTCCCGGCAATGGTTCCTCGCTCAATTCATCAAGCGCCGGTTCTGCCGCCGGTGGTGCCGGTGCGGTCTCGGCAGGCACAGTAGAAGTAGCGCTCGGCGTGGGCGCGGCCTCGGCCGGTGGGCTGGTCTCGCCGATGGCTCCGGTCGTCGGTGTCTTGGTCTCTTCGGCGGGCAATCCGTCGCGCAAGGATCCGTCAGCGTTGAATAACCGCCGATCGGTTACCTTAAATGTAGGTTGTTCGTCACTCATAGCTTTGATTTTACAGATACGAGTTCATAGCTCCAAGTTGTAAGGCCGATCTCCAGAAACGTTGCCGCTTTTGGGTGAATTGATTTATCGGGTTAGACTCATAAGTTCAAACGACTATCTGATCTGTTTCGGCAAATTTAACCCTATGTCCGCAAATTTCACTGACCTGGTCGAACTAATGGCCCGTTTACGCTCGCCCGATGGATGCCCGTGGGATCGCGAGCAGACCTATCAAACCCTAGCGCCGATGCTCTTGGAAGAAGCCTATGAAGCATTCGAGGCGGTCGAGGCCGCGGTCGAGGGCCGGCCCAACGAGCTGCGTGATGAACTGGGCGATCTGCTTTTTCAGATCGTCTTCTATTCGCAAGTCGCGGGCGAGCGCGGGGAATTCACCATCAATGATGTGACCGAAGCCATTCATTCCAAGATGGTGCGGCGGCATCCGCATGTTTTCGGCGACGCCACGGCCGACGATTCTGCGGAAGTATTGCGTAATTGGGAAGCGATCAAGGCGGAAGAGAAACGTCAGGCCGGGACGGATCAGAAGAAAGATAGTTCCCTGTTGGACGGCATCTCGCACAAAGCACCGGCCTTGATGGAGGCGCATCAGCTGTCAACTAAGGCCGCACGCGTCGGGTTTGATTGGGAAAAGCTCGAAGACATTTTCGACAAACTTCACGAAGAGATCGACGAACTTCGCACTGCCATTCAACGCAAGCGGGATGACGTACCGACCGACACGGACGAGGTGCGCGATGAACTGGGCGATGTTTTGTTCGCCGTGACCAACATCGCTCGACATCTGAAGGTCGAGCCAGAGGCGGCACTAAAATCGACCAACCGAAAGTTCCGGCGCCGGTTTCGCCATGTCGAACAAGGTTTGGCCGTGCGCGAGCGTTCTTGGGACGACGCGAAGTTGGACGAGATGGAAGAACTTTGGCAGGAAGCGAAACATGCCGGCAGTGGAAACTGACGAGAATTGGACCATGCGCTTGGCGAAGCACGACGACCGCGCGGCCATCGGCGCCTTGATCGAAGCCTCGGCGCGCGGATTGAGCCGCGAAGATTACACGGATGCGCAGATCGAGGCAGCGATCGACTCGGTGTTTGGAGTGGACAGCGATCTGATCGACGACCAGACCTATTTCGTAGTCGAACAGAATGGAGTGCTGGTCGGTTGCGGCGGGTGGAGCCAACGCAAGACGCTGTTTGGCGGTGACCGGTATGCTGAACGTGTGGAAGGTTGGTTAGACCCCGCGACCGACTTCGCCAAGATCCGGGCATTCTTTATCCATCCCGAGTTTGCCCGGCGAGGTATTGGCCGTGCTTTGTTGGATCGCTGCGAAGCGGCAGCGCGGGCGGCCGGATTTGCCGGCGTCGAACTGATGTCTACCTTGCCCGGCTTGAAACTCTATCGAGCTTGTGGATTTGTTGAGACGGAGCGGATGGAACTTGAAACCCCCACGGGTGAGATGTTGGGGCTGGTGCCGATGCGGAAACACTTCGAGTAGCGGTGAAAGCGGTTTCCCTAAAACTCCCCTCCTTGGCTAAGGAGGGGTGGGCGCGGAGCGCCGGGGTGGTTCGTTCTGAAAATGTTCCTCAAGCCGATCTAAGATTCTACAGAACTACCACCCCACGGCCGCAAGCGACATACTGAGATGGTCCTGATTTGAGGAACACGGAAGTTGCTTCGATAATGGAGCAATAATGAAGAACGAAACCGGCAAAGCGGTGCGGCGGAAGTATGACGAGCAGTTCAAACGGGACGCGTTGCAACTGATCGAGGATGGTCAGAGCGCGGCCTCGGTGGCGCGGGCGTTGGGAGTGAACCC
>JBDSEC010000385.1:0-6289 GCA_039920205.1 Pyrinomonadaceae bacterium | reverse complement strand
CGACGAAACCACCACCGGCCCGGCCAGCTTCATGATCGCCGACCCGGATGGTAATACTATCTTGGTCGATCAGCATGTATAGGCAATCGAAAATGCCGAACCTTTCAGACACAGAACCAATATTTTTCGAGGAAGAAGAACCCGAGCTGCCTTCGCCGAACGTAAACTTGTACGATCGGCCCAAGGAATGGTTTTGCATCTTTTGCGGTTGGAAGTGTGACGAATCGTTCAATGATTACATCTGTCGCGAATGTAAACAGTTGCGACCATTCGTGGGCGGATCGGCAACCGTGAAGCAATGCCTGGAGTGCAAAGGATTCTCCCTCGCGCTGGCCAAATACTGTGAATGGTGCGGGAAGCGTTTCCAGGCCAATGTGTAACCGATTCATTTCCGGTGGGACCGGTTTCTGTTAGCTGGGTGGGTTTTACGGCTCCGCCGCTCTATTTGCGGAAAGGCTCTGCCTTTCAGAATTCGGCGATCTTCTTAGACCTTAGCGGCTACGCCGCCGCAACGGGTGCGATTTAGAGTGCGAATTGGTTGAGAGTTCGCCTGCGTTCGTAGCCCCGCCTTTAGGCGGAATCATTCCCTAGACGTTCGGTGAAAATGAACGAGCATGTTTGGAACGACTCCGCCTAAAGGCGGGGCTACCAACCCGCGCCTTTAGCGCAGGACAATAACCGTCGGTCTTTTTCCAACTCACACTTTTAATTGGCCCCCGCGCCAACCACACCTGCGCGCTGGTACCATCCACACCCTATCCAATGCAATAATGTGGGCCGTCGGCGTCAAGCGGAGTGGGCGCCTAGGCGCAGAGAATATTAACGACCGCAAAAGGATCACACAGATGAAACCCGGAAAGCTTCTACCGCTGGTAATTTTTTCGCTCACGATCGTGCTGCTGGTGTCCTGTAAACCCAAGACCTCCGGCGCCGCCAACAGTAATACAGAGAGCAGTAATACCGACACCACGGTGAGTTCGAACTCGCCCGCGACGGCCCCAGCCAAGGGGAATATGCATGCCTTTCGCGGGTCGATCGAAGACAATAACTTCACCATGTGGTTGACGCGCGATGGCGACCAGATCACCGGAACCTACCGTTACCAAAAGATCGGCAAGGACATTTCGCTCAAGGGCACCGTGGACGGCAAGAATGCCTTGAACATGCAGGAATTCGGCGAGGGCGGCGACAAGGTAACGGGCCTCTTCAAGGGAACCTGGACCCTGAACGAAGATTCCCCCTTTGTTACGATCGAAGGCACCTGGGCCAAATCCGCCGCGGCGAAGGAGACCCAATCGTTCTGGGCCACTGAAGACGTCGTCGACAGCACCCTAAAGATCGAAACCGGCCAGATCAAGGAAGAATCGAAGAAGCCCAAATTCGAGGCCTTCCTGGAATATCCGCGCATTGTCGGGTCCAGCAATCCGAATGCGGAAAAATTCAATGTCTTAATGAAGTCCGAAGTGACCAAGGGGTTGGCCGCCTTCAAGAAGGATCTGTCCGGTCAGGACGAACTACCGCCCGAGATGGCAGAGATGGGAAACAGTTACGACACCGGATACTCGATCTATTTCGCCGACGACAATCTGGTCAGCGTCGAGATGACGATCTCGACCTATTCCGCGGGCGCCGCCCATGGCAGCCATCAGATGCAGGTCTATAACTACAACCTGAAGGACGGCCGCGAGTGGAAGCTTAGCGATCTGTTCACGCCGGGCGCGAAATACTTGCAAGCTTTGTCGAAATACAGCACGGATAATTTGTTGAAGCGGCTGAAACCGGAAGGCCAGGATGGCCTGTGCAGCGATCCGGATTGGGTCAAGAAGGGCGCCGAACCGACAACCGAAGCCTATCGCAGTTGGAACATCAGCAAGAAGGGTCTGGTCATTACCTTTGGCGAATACGAGGTCGCGTGCTATGCCGGCGGTCCGCAATACGTCACCGTTCCCTACTCGGTGTTGAAGTCGATCGTTAATCCAAGCGGTCCGATCGCCGGACGTTAAGCCGAAGCGGCGGGGGCCGGGGCGGTAGGAGTCAGGGGCTGGCGCGGGCTCCAAGGTCAGCAACCAAACTGTGTCCGTTTTTTTCTTGCTCCCCCTCTGCCGTTTTTCTGGGAGAGGGCCGGGGTGAGGGTTTTGCGTTTCGCAAATTAGGTGCGCTTCGCATACGGATCATGAATCAACCGAATCAAACCGAGACGAATTTCCCTTATTGGCGAGTGACAAACTCGACCAGGGACAGCACTAACGAATCGGGGGACCTCTGCCGCCCACTCCGTGGGCTCCAGATAGTTCCATTAACGATAGCGCCGTATGCGAAGCGCACCCTCTCCCCCCAACCCCCAATCTCCCAAAGGGAGAGGGGGAGTCGGAAAAGAATTTGTAATTGGGGTCCATACGCTAGGCGGGCGGAGTCTTGTACTAAAATCTGACATCTAGCATCTGACATCTTTTTGCGTAATGAAGATCTCCCTAGTACTAGCCTGCGCTTACCTGCTTGGGTCGATCCCGTTCGGGTATTTGATCGTGCGCTTTACGCAGAAGGCCGACGTGCGTGAAACGGGTTCGGGCGGGACCGGTGCGACCAACGTAACCCGGCGGGCGGGACGGGCGGCCGGCGTGATCACCCTAATGTTGGACGCGTTGAAAGGCGCCGCTGCCGTGTGGTTGGCCGACTGGCTGCTCGGAAGCGCATCGCCCGGTGGCGGTTGGATCGCGGCGGCGGGAGTCGCGGCCATCCTGGGCCACTGCTTTCCGGTCTGGTTAGGTTTTCGCGGTGGCAAGGGCGTGGCCACCGCCATCGGCGTTTTTGCCGTGCTGGCTTTGGTGCCGTTGCAGCTCGCGCTCGGGGTGTTTTTCCTGCTGGCGATCACCACCCGTTACATCTCGTTAAGTTCGATCGCCGCGTTGCTTTCACTGCCGATCTTCCTCTGGCTTTTGCGCAGTTACCGCGATTCGGGAATCGAGTTCGTGCCGCTTTGGGCCAGTTCCGTAGCGATAGCGGCCATTGTCGTTTTTATGCATCGAGCAAATATTGGCCGATTGATGGCGGGAACGGAGAGCCGTTTTAAATGAGCGCGAACTCCCGGGTTACCGTGTTGGGGGCGGGCAGTTGGGGCACCGCACTGGCGTTGATCGCGGCGCACGGCGGACACGACGTACGGCTTTGGACGCGTGACCCCGCGTTGGCCGAAACGATCAACCGAACCCGTCATAACCCGCGACTGGCCACGGCAGAACTGCCGGAGAATCTCAACGCCAATTCCGATCTGCGCGCCGCGCTGACCAAAAGCGAGCTGGTCGTTTTGGCCAGCCCATCGCATGTGCTCCGCGATCTGTTGAACTCGGCACGAACCCTGATTGAACCCGATGCTTTGATCGTCAGCGCGGCCAAGGGTATCGAAACTGCCTCGCTAATGCGCGTTTCCGAGGTGGCCGCCGAGGTGCTCGGACCCGGGATCTCGTCACGGTTTGTCGCGCTGTCAGGCCCGTCGTTCGCCCACGAAGCCGCCGCCGGCGATCCGACGGCCGTGTCGGCCGCAAGCACCGATGGCGCGGCCGCCATCGCTGTCCAAGACGCCTTCAGTTTTGGCAATTTTCGCCTATATACCAATGACGATGTGATCGGTACCGAACTGGGCGGGGCGGTGAAAAATGTGGTGGCCATCGCCGCTGGGATGGTTCGCGGGCTCGGACTCGGTCATAATAGTGTCGCGGCGTTGATCACGCGCGGCTTGGCCGAGATCGGTCGCCTGGCCTCGCAAATGGGGGGCCGGTCGGAAACGCTTATGGGGTTGGCTGGTCTGGGCGATCTGGTTTTGACCTGTACCGGGGACCTTTCGCGCAATCGCCACGTCGGCGTCGAATTGGGTCGCGGCCGGAAACTGGGCGACATTACCGCGGAAATGTCTGAAGTGGCCGAAGGCATCCGAACCACGGCAGCGGTACATGAATTAGCGCTAAAGCATTGCATTGAAATGCCGATAACGGCAGAAGTATTCGCCGTTCTGTATGAAAATAAGCACGTGCCGCTAGCGGCCGAGGCGTTGATGAGCCGCCCGTTGCGGTCCGAATTTTAGCTTTTAGATCGGTGATACCTTGGCAGACAAATCGGAAGAAAAATTGTTAGTGGCGAACCGTGCCGCCTATCACGAATATCTGATCGGCGATAAATACGAAGCCGGCGTGATGCTGCTGGGACCCGAAGTCAAGAGTGTTTTGGCCGGACGGATCCAGCTAAAGGATTCGTACGTTTCGATCCGCGAGGGTGAAGCATGGCTCTTCAATACGCATATTTCACCTTACGCCTTTGCCAATCGCGAACAGCCCGATCCCATGCGGACGCGCAAGTTGCTATTGCATGCGCGCGAGATCGAAAAACTTGGAAACGAAACCACGGTCAAGGGCATGACCCTGGTAGTGACGCGAATTTATTTGAAGAACTCCAAGATCAAGATCGAGGTCGGTGTAGCCAAGGGTAAGAAGCTTTACGATAAACGTGAAACGGAAATGCGCCGCACGGTCGACCGCGAGACCCGGGCGCAGCTCAAGGAACGCAACCGCTAACCCCTTTGGTGCGTTGCTTTTCCCCTATTACAAGCTTTACTATGACCGGTACTCACGCTGAAGGCGCCACGCTAGCGGCTGGATTGGCTGAGGTTAATAGAGAGGATCATCAATAATGGATATTTTAGCTCACGCTGGCGCCTGCACGGATCAGGACGTTCATTCCCTGGCCGTCGCCGTGTTCAAGGGCGAAAAGGCGAATGAGGGTTTATTAAAAGATCTGGATGCGATCGCCGGCGGGGCGATCTCGTCATTGATCGAAACCGAAGAATTGACCGGCAAAGAAGGCGAATCGGTTTATTTGCATTTGAGTGGTAATGGCGGCAAATCAACGGCGCGCCGTCTTTTGTTGTTGGGCGTGGGCGAGAAAGCCGATTACGGATTGCCGCAAGTTTCGCAATTGGGTGGAACCGCTTTGCGGACTGCGCGCGGAAAGAACAACAAGTCATTGGCCATTGTTCCCCGCCATGATGGTGAGGCCGCCGCCGTCGCCCGCGCCGCCACCGAAGGCGCGATCATGGGATCGTTCGACATCGACAAATACCGCACCGTCGATAAAGAAGATAAGAGCATTGATAAATTGGTGATCAACTTACCGGGCGCGGACGAGGGTGCGATCAAGAAAGGTATCGCGGACGGAACGATCGTCGGCGAAAGCGTCAACTTCACCCGCGATATGGCAAACGAACCGGGCGCCTACATGACGCCGACCGATATGGCGGACAAAGCGCGCGAGATCGCTACCGAGTTCGGGTTGAACATAGATGTTTTGGACGAAGCGCGTATGGAGCAAGAGGGCATGGGTTCCCTACTCAGCGTTTCGCATGGTTCGGTCGAACCGGCCAAGCTGATCGTTTTGAAATACACGCCTCGCGACGGCGGTTCGGATGACAACCTGCTGGCTTTTGTCGGAAAGGGCGTGACCTTTGACACGGGCGGTATTTCGATCAAACCGTCCGAGAGTATGGAATTGATGAAGTACGATATGACCGGCGGCGCCACCGTTTTGGGTGTCATGCGGGCGATCGCGCAATTAAAGCCGTCCATCCCGGTTTTGGGTATCGTGCCGGCTGCGGAAAACATGCCTTCCGGCTCGGCGACCAAGCCCGGCGATGTCGTCGTGGCTATGTCGGGCAAGACCATCGAAGTGATCAACACCGATGCCGAAGGCCGGCTGATCCTTTGTGATGCGATCTGTTATGCCAAGAAACTGGGCGCCAAACGGATCGTTGATATGGCAACGCTGACCGGTGCCGTGTCGATCGCGTTGGGCGATGTCAACGTCGCGATCTTGGGTAATGATCAACCGTTGATCGATCAGGTTATCGCACGCGGCAAAGAGGTGGGCGAGAAATATTGGCAGTTGCCGTTGGACAAAGAATATACCAAGCAGATCAAATCGGATATCGCCGACATCAAGAATGTCGGCGGCCGCAAAGCCGGAACGATCACCGCCGCGGCGTTTCTGAAAGAATTCGCCGAAGATGTAGCTTGGGCGCATTTGGACATCGCCGGTACCGCCTGGGGCGACGAACCGAAACCTTATCGGGCCAAGGGACCAACCGGGATCGCAGTTCGGACCCTATTGAATATGGTCGAGACCGAAAGCAAGGGCTAGCGTCCATTTCCCTTCCCTTTAAAATAACCACGCGGGCGTGAACGCCAGATTCACGCCCGCTTTTTTCGTTTCATGACCCGCAATTAAGAACGTATATCAAGACGGG
>JBDSEC010000384.1:0-6185 GCA_039920205.1 Pyrinomonadaceae bacterium | reverse complement strand
TAGACTAACCTCTAACCTCTGACCTCTAATCACTTTTGTTATGAATTCAATTCAACCAACACCATCATCCGCTGGCGCCCGCCAGGCCCGAATCATTCTGGGTATCATGGCGGCCGCGGTGCTGGTCTTTATGGGCGTAATGGTCGTTCGTGCCTTGCGGACGACCCGAAGCAACCTGCCGGGCGCTTCCCCCTCTAAGCGGCTGGCGGCTACTAACGGTTCGGCGATCGATCCGTCTAGCATGCGCACCCTGGCGGGCGAACATTTTACCGTGGGTTTTTCGTCCCACACCGACAAAGTCGAAGCCGCCGCCGTCATGCGTATTTTAGATTCCGCTCGTCACGACGTCGCCCGCCGGCTGACACCCGCGCAGGTGTCCCTCGAAGGGGTTCCTCAGTTGGAAATAATCCTTCATGAATCGACGGGTGACTTTACCGCCCGGACCGGTCAGCCGTGGTGGGCCGCCGCCGCCACGAAAGGTTCGCGCATCGAGCTACAGCCGATCGAGGTCTTACGCAATCGCGGCGTGTTCGAATCCACCTTGCGGCACGAATACACCCACGCCGTGATCGAATCGTTAGGCCACGGAACTACGCCGCGCTGGCTCGCGGAAGGGATGGCCATCACCGTAGCGGGAGAAGGCCGTAACTTGTCGCGTTATGCGCCCATAGAGGCCTGGAGCACGGACGAGATCGACCGGCGTTTGGCGGCACTGGCTAACGGTCCGGCGACGGCCGACGAGATGCGCACGGTCTACGCCGCAGCCTACCGCGCGGTGCAAACGCTGATCAAGGAAAAGACAGAAGCCGGTGTGTGGCGGTCGATCGCGTCCGCCTAGCGCGCAGTCCAAAGACATGGTCGCCCGTAATAGGGGACCCGCAACTGAGCACGAAGTAACACTTACGAACCAAATAAAACGCAACGGGGTTGCACCAAACCAACGACCCGATTCATCCCCGTCGGGGTTGTCAATCAATTCCGATCTTACCCAAAGTAATAGAAGCGCAAACCTAGGATTTTATGGCGGAATCCATTTGGAATTCAAGAAGGCATCACATTCCGTGTTGGGCCGAAACCGCAGGGCCGGGGATTCGGGCGCGGTGAAGGTGCGCCAGATCTAGGTGCCGCACCTTCAAGTGCGCGAACGTGTTTGCGATCTCTCAGATGCTGCGCAAAGCCTTGCACCTGGCTATTTTCTCGATGCGCGTTCAGCGCAAAGAGGTAGCCTCTGCGTTCATACCAACTCTCGCTTTTAATCGCACCCAATCAAGTCGAATTGACAGCCAACGCCGGCGTGCCGCGACACGTGTCACCCGACACCGTCAATGGCAATTGACAATGAATGATCGGATCGTTGAAATTTTGCTGGAGGATATAGGAGTTAGCGGTGGGCAGAAAGCAGTGAACAAAGATCAGCAAAAGAGTGCGACCGGCGATAATTCGCGTGACGTTCACCAATGGCAAAATGGTGACCGGGCGCGGCTGAGGTGGATAGACGAGATGCTAGAGGATCCGGCGATGTGGCGGCCGCGGCGACGTGGGAAACCGCTAGATCGCCGTGCCCCCGATCCGCCGTGGATGGTGCGTGCCGTCAAGGTATTGGAAGGTCCCGAGCGCGACGGCATCGTGGTCAACCCGAAAGCGTGGGCCGGGCATAGGTTCCAACCTTATGCCCCGTTTGTCTTTCATTTAGGCCGTGCGGTCAGCCGCGAACTCGGCCTCGCGGGCGAGATCTCGGGCGAGGTGTCGCCGGCCGTCGAGTTCCGCGTTTTCTACCCGCGAAAGCGCGACAACTGGAGCTTTCGGATCCAGGCACATTACGACCGCGCGCGCGCGTTCATCATCGAGGGCCTGGTCGATCCCGGTGACTTTAAGACCCCGCCGTTCTTTCGCGAAATAACCGTCAGCTTTATCACCAAGGCATTTTTGCCCGGCGCGCTGCGCGAGCAGAACGGCGAGTTAGAGGCGGACGCGGATTGGTGCATCGTGCTGAACGAATGGCCAACACGCGAAGCGGGACGGGCGCCGTTGACGAGGGATAAGGAACCCCCGGGCGATCCGGCCGCGCCGACCCTGTTAGATCTTTTGCATAAATTCATCCCCGCGCCGCACTGGTGGCGCGGATACTGCTCGCCGTTCAAGATTCCCTATTCGCTGTGGTACAAACGGGAACCGTTGCCGGAATGGGCCGAACGCCGGCTTTATCACGGACGAAGCGTGGCCTGGCCGTGGTTGCCGGATAGCGCGATTCGTGAACGCGTGGCGGTTTGGGCCGCACGCAAGTGGCGGAACCGGAGGGGATATTGGAAGGATGGCGTGGACCGGCGCGTGACCCGGCCGAGCCAAACCGACGCCCGGGACGAGCACGGCCGGTGGCAGGGTCAGTATTCGCCGTCCGCGAAAAAACTTCATCGGCGGAAAAAGCGGTGGGATCCACGCCCGGTCGCGCCGAAACGCCGCGGCACAGCGACGGACCTGCCTTTTTATCTTACGGACGCGGGATTGCGCCAGCCGGGACCCTGGCCGAGATGGAAGGTGCGGCGCGTGCTAAAGCAGCCGCCGCGGCCGGGTCGCCCGCGCGCGCGGGACATTAACCAGGTCTGGTGCCGTTATTTGCGGGCGATGCCGTCGCTTGAGATCGCGCCGTTGCGGGCCCGCGCGCGCCGTTACCGGGTGCAGGCGCGATTGATCCCGCTGGGGGAAAATATTCATCTGGCCGAACTGTTCGCGTTCGATGCAGAATTGCAACGAGCCCTGAAGCATTATTCGCGCCGGTGGTGCCAAATGCCGAAGACCGATCGCGTCGCACGGCGGGATCAGGTGCGCGAAGCGAACGGGCGTTCCGAAAGTGGGGCGAAAACACCTCTGACAGACGGTTAGTCGTTCGGTTCTCGCAAACCACCGCTACGCCGCGCCGGCTCGCGGAAGGAATGGCCATCACCGTAGCGGGAGAAGGCCGTAACTTGTCGCGTTATGCGCCCATAGAGGTCTGGAGTATGAAGGAGATCGACCGGCGTTTGGCGGCACTGGCTAACGGTCCGGCAACGGCCGACGAGATGCGCACGGTCTACGCCGCGGCCTACCGCGCGGCGCAAACGCTGATCAGGGAAAAGACAGAAGCCGATGTGTGGCGGTCGATCGCGACAGGTGCGTAACAAATACCCCTCTCAGTTAAGAGGCGGTCTTTGACCGCCGGTGCTGCTTTTAACCACGCATTGTTGTCAAATACCCCCTAAGTTTAGAGGCGGTCTTTGACCGCCAGTCCGGCGGTTCCCCAACCAACTCTACGACGACGGATCCCGCTGTCGTGTGGCGGTCACGCCATGAATGATCGCAATACCGATCATGCAGACAACCCCGACCACGATCCATTTTTGAGGCAGGTGAAGCAAACTAGCTCCAAATGCCAAACCTAAGATCAAAATTATATAGCCGACGATGTAGATCCCAAATGACATGTTTTTCTCCCGAGATTTCAGTGGATATCAACGCAGACCCAGATCATGCACTGCTAGTCTATTAGAGTTTGGAACGTCGGTCTGTGCGTAGGCACACATATGTCCATGAACTCCCTCGTCATGACAACTCTTGGAGAATTTAGTTGGCGTTTTGAAATCGTGTTCGAATCTGAATTGAGCCGGTGGAATTTCAGATCCGACCGGGCCGCGATAGCGGTCGGCATACGGTAGCCCCAGGCGAGTCTGTTTTTTCGGAGAGGGGTTCGGGGGTGCGGGTCAATGGTATTAAGTTAAGGATGAGGAAATATGGCCTAAGTTGTTGTAACATAAGCAGTATGTCAACGGAGTGGATGAGATCTACCGGCCACCGACTACTGGCTACCGGCTACTAGCTACTTCCCTCTAAAATAATAGTAGCCCGAAAGTCGTTCCCAACTACTGGCAATGCAATGGCCCCGACTACCCTGCACCACGCCGTTGGTACTAATCTTTCGAGCTACTCTTGTTAGTGACGGCTTTATGCCGCCACCGATCCCCCGGTCCGAAGGACTGTTAGTCCGTCGATTCAACTAGCGTTAGGACCGTGTAAACCTTAAACAAGAACGTCACCTTACTGGCATCGACAGACTAACAGTCTGTCGGACGGCTCAGTCTGCCGTGCCTCTGCGGCCAAAATGTAACGCCGCAATTCCACCTGTCAAATTCTTATACTCGACCGCGGTAAAACCCGCTGTGGTCATCATTTCCGCCAACTTACCCTGGTCCGGAAACTTGACTACGGAATTCGGCAAGTAGGTGTAAGCCGCCCGCGACCCGCTCACCATTCCGCCGATCCGCGGCAGCACGCGATGAAAATAAAGTTGAAAAAGACCGCTCATCCCCGGCACCACCGGAGTAGAAAATTCCAGAACTGCGGCGTGGCCCCCCGGCTTTAATACACGCCGCAGTTCCGTCAGACCGTCTTCCACGCTCGACAAATTACGGAGACCAAATGCGATGGAGACGGCGTCGAACACCTGATCCGCAAACGGCAACCGCAAGGCATCGCCTTCCACCAAAGGGATGTCGTGCGCCTTCCGCGCGGCTATTTCAAGCATCGGCCGGCAAAAATCCGTGCCGATGACCCGGGCTCCGGATTCGCGTTGAATTGCTAGCGAAAGATCACCGGTGCCACACGCTACGTCAAGTACTAAACCACCCGTTGGCGGTAAAGTAGCGGCGATCCGTTTCGCGACAAGCCGCCGCCACCTTTTATCTGTGTTACCCGACAGTACGTGATTAAGTAGATCGTACCGCCGTGCGATCCCCCCGAACATCTCGCGCACCCTGCGTGCATGCTCGGTTTGTGTTCCGTCCAACTGATGTTTCGTATTAAAACTCATGCGGGAATACCAATGGTTGCGGAAATGTTGCGAAAGCTTTGCAGTTGCCCACCGCGAGTTTGAGGTGCGTTTTGGTGACCAACAAAGCCGGCTTCGTTGATCCGGGGGGGTCACTTCATCGGCTTTGGGATCGAAGTCGCAGGTGCCGGAACGTCGGTCTTGGTCGCGGATGCGGGTTTGCCACCAGTTTCGGGGGCCAACTCAACGTCAGCAAACGCTATCCGCGCGGCGGGCGCATTCTTAAACAAGCGATTCGCCACCCGCTGCACATCCGTTGCCGTCACATTTTCAACCGCACGAAGTTGTTTGGCGGGGTCGCCGACGCCGTAGGTATCGGAATCCAGCCACAATCCACCGGCGCCCGGACCGGCACCTTGCCGCGCGCTCAATGTAGCTCGTGCGATTCCTTTGGCAGCGTCAAGAGCCGGAACTGTCGGCGGCGCCTCCATCAATGGTTTAACTGCCCGTTCCCAGACTAGCTTAAGCGCCACTTCCGGCTCGGCCATCTCACTGTGGCCACCAAACATCACCAAACCGGGGAGCACATGCGCTTCGAAACGAGCAAATCCGACAGAATTGAAGGTGGCCCCATGCATAAAATTATTGGCCAGCACCGCCAGCACTAGGGAAACCGGATAGTCAGCGTCGGACCGGGCCAACCCACGCACGGCCAAACGAACCTCGGTGCCGGGATCCTCGTTCGGGATCAGCAGCACATCTTGATCCGGCGGTTCCGCTTGACGAAATGTGCTCGGCACGACGCGGTCGCTCCGGCGCCAAACACCCAGTTGCTGCCTAAACGTTCGTTGGATCCGCGACTTATCGAACGTACCCCCCACCACTAATGTTGCGTTGTTGGGATTCAAAAACTTATCACGCGCAACCATCAGATCGATCCGGTCGATCTTGGCCAGCGATTCGGCGTTCCCGCCCACGGGCCGGCCGTAGGGGAATGATCCCAATAGCCGTTCCGCCACTGCCTGATCCGCTAGGTCAGCCCGGGTGAGCTTCTTTACAGCCGCAACACGCTCGGCCTTCAGTTTGGCGACATGTTCATCGGTGAATGGCGCATCGACCAGCGCGGCCTTAAGGGCATCGACCATCCGCGCCACTTCACCGGTATTGCCGGTCATGGTGACGTTGATCGAGTCGTAATCCGTGTCAACGACCAGCGTTCCGCCCAGTTCGTCCTCGAAAAAGTTGTTGGTTTCAGGCTCAGGAAAAAGGCTGTCTCCTAACAGCGCCATGACGCCAGACTTACCGGCCGGATCGAACGCGGCCCCGCTATGTATCCTTAACTGCAATGAAACTTTACCGTCACCCGGTTGTGGCAGGAAAATTATCC
>JBDSEC010000383.1:0-6818 GCA_039920205.1 Pyrinomonadaceae bacterium | reverse complement strand
ACGGTTGTACGGTTCCAATACATCAGGGGTCAAAAAAACAATTTCAAAAGCGTGGTCGGCAGGCGGTAGTCAGTAACGGCTGGGCACGGGCTTCCATTATCAGCAGGAGGACTAACTCGCACCATTAATTGCACCCCACTGCGTAAAACGCCGCGCCCGAAGCCTTTACAGCCGGTTCCTCCATCGTTTACAATATCCTCCCAGTATCAGGATTATGCTTGCGGATTTGACCCTTCCGCGGATCTACTAATTGCCCGAACATAAAAGGAATCTACGGATGATCAGGAATAATTCGAGTGCCGGTCTTTTCCGGCATGCGAGTCCGCGAGTGCAGTGTGCGCTGGCGACCGCTGTTTTGCTGTGTGCATTGTTTATTACTGCCACGGCGCAGACCATCACGTTTCGTGGGCAAAGCCGTCCGCTCCCTAACACTGCCAACGCGCTTCAGTATTCTGATCTGCAGGGTGAAGGCAACACAGTCGTCATCGGCACGTATGGCAATGATCTAGCTGGTCTGAAACAGGGCGCTCTGATCTTTGATATCTCCAATCCGGCGAACCCGGTGTTGGCGTCACAGTACAACCCCAGCGTGCCGAGCCCAACTACGTCCGCCAAGCAGCAGATGCTTGAAGCGCTGATCAAAAATGGCACTTGCTATTTCGGCAGCGGCAACGGCGGCGGCGTACATATCGTTAATTGCTCGAATCCGTATAGTCCGACGTTGATCACCCGTATCACGGGTACGAACGGCGGCGGGTTTGATAGCGTTCACGAGATCCTGCTTTATGGTAACTTCTTGATCGAGAACCGTAATGATTTTAGTCAAGGCGCGCTTCTCAGGGTCATTAACATTAGCAATCCGGCAGTACCCGTATTTGTGCGTCAATTCACCACGACGGATGGGACCTGGGTCCACGCCACACATATTGCCGGTAACCGCCTGTTCACTTCTGGCTGGGGTGGAAAGACTGACGTTTACGATCTGTCGAACATCGCGAACGCGGCGCCGACCCTATTGGGCACGATCAACACCGGGACCAATTCACATAGCAGTTGGACCAGCGAAGATGGCAACTATCTTTACAACTGCCGCGAACTACAAGACGGCGATCTGCGCGTTTATGATATCCACAACTTGGCCGCGCCGACGTTAGTTAAAACGATCAAAGCTGGGGACCTGGGCATTAACGCGATCTGCCCGCACAACCCGGTCGTGGTAGGCAATCTTCTTTTTGTCGCTTGGTATCAAGCTGGTGTGCAGGTTTTCGACATCCGCAATCCGGCCAATCCCGTGCGTGTGGCGCAGTACGATACGTATTCGGATGCTTACGCCGACCCCGATACCTCCAACCGAAAGCCCTTTGAGGCGAAAGACCCTTGGGATATTCTCTGCGGACAACTTGGGCCAGGAAATGAAAAACTGCTCCCAACGGATTACGGCGGGGACTGGTCCGTATTTCCTTTCCTTGGTTTGGATAAGGTGGTGCTGGGTGATTTGAAATACGGCCTTTTCGTGGTTGACGCGTCACATGTGATCGCGCCGCGCGCCAATCCGATCGCCGATTTTGATGGTGACCTTAAGACCGATATTTCGCAGTACCGCCCGTCGAATGGCGCTTGGTATGTCGAGCGCAGTTCCGATGGCATAAACACCACGACGCCGTTTGGGATCAGCACCGATGTTCTGGCCCCTGCTGACTATGATGGTGACGGCAAGACTGATCCGGCCGTTTATCGTGATGGAGCTTGGTATCAATTGCGCTCGACCACAGGTTTCGCCGCGGTATCCTTTGGGCTCGCCGGTGACATTCCGGTTCCCGGCGATTACGACAGCGATGGCAAGGCGGACGTGGCCGTGTTCCGGCCGAGCACGGGATCTTGGTACATCATTGGCAGCGCCACCGGGTTTCGTTCGCAACAATGGGGCATCGGAACGGATAAACCCGTACCGGCCGATTACGATGGCGACGGACGGGTTGATATTGCGGTTTTCCGTGGATCGACCGGCGCCTGGTACATTTTGCCGTCCACCAACAATGTCGTTCAGGTCTTCTGGGGCACGGCGGGCGACCGTCCGGTTCCGGGCGATTTCGACGGCGATAGCAAAGCCGACGTGGCGGTCTATCGTCCATCGACCGGCACCTGGTACATCAATCGCAGTCAAACCGGCACGATCGATGCCCGTCAATTCGGCAACGATACCGACACGCCGGTTCCGGCCGATTTCGACGGGGATGGCAAGGCCGATCTGGCGGTTTACCGCCCGAGCGTGAACACTTGGTTCATCCTGCGTAGCACGAACGGATCATTTGTGTTTGATCTATTTGGACAAGCGGGTGACAAACCTGCGCCCGCTGCGTTTGTGCAATAGCAGCTAGTAAATTGGTAATTGAGTCATCCCGAAACTTCGCTCGAGGTTTCGGGATGATCTTGTTTGTAGCCCCGCCTTCAGGCGGAATTGTTCCAAATCTGCTCGTTTAATTTTGAGAGACGGATATGGTGCGGTTCCGCCTGAAGGCGGGGCTACGAACGCGGATAGGCGAATTCGTTCACTTGCTGCCGTTGGAAACTGACGTCACAACTCTGTTTCCTCCGTTATCTCCTGTAAAATCTTCTTTCTATGAAAGCAATGATCCTAGCCGCGGGTTACGGCACCCGCTTGTGGCCACTAACCGAAGACCGGACCAAGCCCGCGTTGCCTTTCTTGGGCCGACCACTTTGCGGTTACGTTGCCGAATATTTGGCGCGTCACGGATGTCGGGACGTGTTGGTGAATCTGCATCACCAACCGGAATCGGTACGTGAATCTTTGGGTGATGGGTCGCGGTTTGGCGTTCACCTGGAATACATCATGGAACCCGAGATTTTGGGAACCAGTGGCGCCGTGATCAACGCGCGCGATTTCTTTGACGACGAGCCTTTTTTGGTAATTAACGGCAAGATCATCACCGATATTGACCTGTCGACCGCGATCGATGCGCATAAGAATTCGGACGCCATCGCGACGCTGATCCTGCAGACCAACCCGAAGCGCCAACGGTTTTCCGAAGTGCTTACCGCCAACGGGTTGGTTACCGGTTTTGGCGGGATGCCGAAACCCGTTGATGCGTCCGCAACCGCGCCCCTGATGTTCACCGGCATTCAAGTGTTTTCTCCGCGGATCTTTCAATACATTACGCCCGGGGTGTTTTCACATTCAGTAACGGATGTGTTTCCGCGCGCGTGGGCCGCAGGTGAAACGATCAATGCCCACGTTGCGGAAGGTACGTGGTTCGAACTTTCGACGATCGAACGGTACCTCGCCATAAGTCTTGCACTTTCGCCAAACGACGACGCCAGGCGCGGTGAAGGTTGCGTAATCGATAAGGATGCCGGGGTCACGAACTCGATACTATGGGACAACGTCGTGGTAGGAGCGGGTGCGGTGGTTGAGCACTGCGTTATCGGTGATGGTGTTATTGTGCCCGCTGGTACAGTTTGGCGGGGTAACGCCGTGGTTCGCTCGGACCTAGTTCGGGGTAAAGAAGTGCCGGAAAAAGCACTTCCTGGAGCGTATGATGGGGCCAATTTTGTTACCCCATTCCGGCAGTGATACAATCAAGGTTAATTTCCGGCAATGACATCGTAAGTGGGCTTGAGTTTTTCCAGTTAGCCACTCGCCGGTTAAGCCCAAGGATTCATGAGTTACGCCCAAATGTCCGCATCCACTCTATTTACGACTCCGGCGAAAGACCGGCTGCGTGAATTTCTGCGTCTTCATCCGACTGAAGCTGATTCGTTAGCGATCCGGCATCTGACGCCCGACGCGTCAACCCGTGAGTATTTCCGCATTCCATGGCGGGGAAAGAGCGCCATTGCCTGCGTTTATCCCGAACCGTTCGATCCGGCCTTTCATCCCTATTTGGATGTGTCTCGATTGTTCGCCGCGGCGGATCTGCCGGTCCCGCAGGTTTACGGATCCGATGGCAACGCCGGCGTGATCGTGCAGGAAGACCTCGGCGACCACCAGTTGCGCGAGGTGCTGCAGACCGCGACCGACGAACAGTCAGATCAGTATCATGAGCGCGCCATTCAGTTGATCGCGGAGATCCAGGCGGCGACACAGCGGTCGACCGACATGAATTCGATCGCCGCGCGATTAGCCTTTGATGAGGCGAAGCTGGCCTGGGAACTGGGCTTTTTCCTGGAGCACTATTTTGTCAGTCACCGCGGCGAAAAGTTATCGCACGGGGAGGCGGCGGAACTCAAAGTCGAACTTAACGACATCGCGTCCGAATTGGCCGCACGTCCGCGCGTACTCTGCCACCGTGATTATCACACCTCGAATTTGATGGTGGACGCGGCTGGTGTCGTGCGCATTATCGATCACCAAGATGCACGAATGGGCCCGGCGAGTTACGATCTGGTCTCGCTTTTGTTAGACCGCCGGTTGTCGCTGCCGTCACTGGCCCAGGTGCGCGCCTACCGCTTGCTTTTCTTGGACCACCGGGTCGAACGAGGGTTGTCGCGGATCGACCCGGACGAGTTTGCCTTGGAATTTCGCTTGATGGCGGTGCAGCGTTGTTTGAAGGCGGTGGGAACCTTTAGCTACCAAACCGGCGTAATGGGCCGTACTGATTACGAGCGATTCATCAACCCCACTTTACAGATCGTTGGCCAGTCGGCCGAATGGTTAGAGCGTTTTCCGGCCTTGCGCCGGATGATAAACGAACGGATCTAGCGCGTAGAATTGAACTCAATAGAAACTGAAACACTAATTTGATGCAACAGACTTACATTAATAAATTGTCCGAACATGTGGGCGAAGAGGTCACCCTTAAGGGCTGGCTTTATAACACGCGATCAAGTGGGAAATTGATGTTCCCGCAACTGCGTGATGGAACCGGCATTTGCCAGTGCGTCGTCTTCAAAAAGGCCGTTTCCGAAGAGATCTGGGAGGCACTGGCCGGTTTGGGACAAGAATCGTCCCTGATCGTAACGGGGACGGTGCGCGCGGACGAACGCGCTCCGGGCGGATTCGAAATGGATGTCACCAACGCCGAGGTCGTGGGCCAATCGCAGGATTATCCCATCTCGCCCAAGGAGCATGGCACTGAATTTCTGATGGACCATCGCCACTTGTGGCTGCGATCGCGGCGGCAAAACGCAATTTTAAAGGTCCGGCATACCGTGGTTAAGGCCGTGCGGGATTTTCTGGATAACGATGGCTTTACCTTGGCCGATTCGCCGATCTTTACTCCGGCGGCGTGCGAGGGGACGACCACGCTTTTCGAAGTCAATTACTTCGATGATGCCAAGGCGTATCTTACGCAATCCGGACAGCTTTATAATGAAGCTACCGCGGCGGCGTTGGGCAAGGCGTATTGCTTTGGTCCCACCTTTCGTGCCGAAAAATCGAAGACGCGCCGGCATTTGACCGAATTTTGGATGGTCGAGCCCGAAATGGCCTTTGCCTCGCTGAATGATGTCATGGATCTGGCCGAGCGGTTCTTGGCCTACATTGCTTCGCGTGTGCTGGCTGACCGCCAGGAAGAGTTGAAAGTATTGGAACGCGATCAAGCCAAATTGGAAGTGATCGTGCCGCCGTTTCCGCGCATGCACTACGATGACGCCGTTAAGTTATTGCAGCAAGGCTTTGGCGCCGGCGAGATAGAGAATCGTTTTGAATGGGGCGGCGATTTTGGCGCTCCTGATGAGACGTTTCTTTCCAGCAAGAACGACAAGCCGTTGATGGTGCACCACTATCCCGCCGTGGTTAAGGCGTTCTACATGGCCCGTGACCCGGAACAACCGGACCATGCGCTCGGCGTCGATGTGTTGGCGCCCGAAGGATATGGCGAAGTGATCGGCGGCGGTGAACGCGCGACGTCGCTCGAGTTCCTGCGTGAACAGATCAAACTGCACGAATTACCGCAAGAGGCGTTCGAGTGGTACCTGGACTTGCGGCGGTACGGCAGCGTCCCGCATGGCGGTTTTGGTATGGGTATTGAACGCTGCACGGCCTGGATGTGCGGCATCGAACATGTGCGCGAGACGATCCCGTTCCCACGCATGTTGAATCGCCTGAAGCCATAGGTAAGTATGCACGAGGAACGATTACGCCAAGAGTTTAACGAATGGGCCGGCGCCGGCCGCGGCGCGAGCATGGAGCGCGGCCATCGCCCGACCGGCGAACAGGCGATAGAGTTTATGTCCTTGGCGCCGGATTCGCGGGTGTTGGATCTCGGTTGTGGCAATGGTTGGGCGTCGCGCCTGATCGCGGCGCAAGTGCTCGAAGGTAAAGTGATCGGCATCGACGTATCTGACGAGATGATCGCGTTGTCGCAGTCGGAAACGGTAGCGCTCGCGAATGTGGAATTCCGCGTCGCGTCGGCTGAGGCATTACCCTTTGCCGACGGTGAATTTACTCACGCCTTTTCGATGGAATCGATCTATTACTATGGTGATATGGCGCGCGCCTTGACGGAGGTCCGGCGCGTCATCTGTCCAGGCGGCCGGTTTGTCGCGGTGGTTGACCTGTATCAGGAGAACAAACAATCGCTGCAATGGGTAGAGCTATTGAATGTTCCCGTGCAGGCACTGAGCATTGCGCAATACCATGAGCTTTTCTCCGCCGCAGGGTTCTTGCAGGTCGAAGATCGGCGTTTGCTGGATCCGGCCCCGCCGCCGGCCGAATACACTGGCACCTCGTTCGGCTCTTTGGCTGAATTCTTAGAATATCGCGAACAAGGTTCGTTGATGATCAGTGGACGTGTAGCATGATCAATTCAGTTCCCGGCAAGATCGTAACTATTTTTGGTGGTTCGCAATGTGTGGCC
>JBDSEC010000382.1:0-22949 GCA_039920205.1 Pyrinomonadaceae bacterium | reverse complement strand
CGCTTCGTTAGCTCTTTTAGCAACCCATTTTCCCCGAGCAAATCCTCCGGCTTCTCGTAATCCTTTAATAGTTCGTCAATCAGGTCTTTTTCTTTGGTCACCCGTGCTCCTTTTGCCATCCTCCAACCTTAGCTGGTTATCGGCTCAGTGACCATTTACACAAAATAATTTACACGCTCAGCATCACCGCAATGGCGACGATCGGCGCGATGATGACACCCGCTTCGCCAATTTGGCCAAAGAACTTGCTGTAAGGGGCCATGACTTTATACGGATATTGATCGACGAGTTCATGGCGAAGCAGAAACGCCTGGCCGATGGCGCCAATTGCGCCGATGGCAAGCGAAAGGAACAATGCGATCTTCTTACTCATGACACCTTGCTTTCTCGCAACGTGTGGAAAAAGCCCATCTCGAATTAAACGTCGAGACAAATGGTGCGTTCCCCTTTTTCACCGGTGGCAAAATTCGCCCACGCTTCGTTGTTTGGCCAGTTCATCACGCCTGAAAGGCGTAACTCCGTGCGGTAGAACCCTAAAGTGTAAGTTGACCGCTATCCTCTCAACCGCCGGCCTTCTTCAACTCTTCTAGCGTCTTTTTCAACTGCTCCAATTTTAGACCGGCCTCACCGAATTTACCTTCCTGGGTCAGGCGCTGGTAGTCGTTGAATTCCTGTGTCGCCCGATCGATCAACTGCTTCGTGTTGGCGGTCGGCGGCGTCGGTGGAGGCGGTACCGGCTTGCCCTTATTGTCCACCGGCGTCGGCGTCGGTTTCGCATCGGGTCCGATGGGGGCGGTGGCCGGTTCGCCCAATAGCTTCGTCAGGGCCTCGGCAAACGTAGATCCGTAGACCAATTTTTCCTGCGTCGCCAGGACGACGAGGCGCAGTTCCGGCATGGGGCTGCGGGCGGCTTTTAGATAGATCGGTTTGATGTAAAGCAATCCCTTGCCTATCGGCAGCACGAGAAGATTCCCGCGCAATACGGTCGAGCCTTGTTGGTTCCATAACGTCAACTGACCGGAAAGCTGCGGATCTTGATCGATCTGCGCCTCGAACTGCATTGGTCCAACGACGACCCGGTCGGTCGGAAAGTTATACACCAACAACGATCCATAGGCGGCGCCATCGCTGCGGCCCGCCATCCATCCGATCATGTTGTTTCGGTTAGCCGGCGTGAACGGTACGATCTGCACGAATTCGTTCTCCGGTTTTTCGCCGGGCAACGCCATCAACACGAAATATGGATCTAGTGTCTGCTCTTCCTGCTTCTCGTCGCGGTTCAATGCCACCTGATGCGCAAAGGTCCACATGTCTTCGCGTTGGAAGAAGACTTTCGGGTTTTCGGTGTGATAGAGCCCGTAAACTTCGCCTTGCGTGCGGATGAGTGTATCGGGATAACGCACATGGCGCCGCAGATCGGCCGGCATCGCCGAGGCGTCAAGGAATAGATCGGGAAAGATCGCGCGATAAGAACTGATCAACGGATCCGCCGGATCGAAAACGTAAAACTTGACGGCGCCATCGTACGCATCGACGGTCACCTTCACGCTATTGCGAAGATAATTGACGCGTTCGTCGCCGAGCAAATAGTGACGCGAATAGGGGACGGTTTGTGCGCTGGTAAAGGCATCGATCATCCAAACCAAACGTCCATCGTCCGTCACGATGATGTAGGGGTCGGGATCCAGTTCTAGAAATGGAGCCACATATTTCACCCGTTCAATAATGTTGCGGCGCATCAACGCGCGGCTATCCGCAGTGATCGCATCAGAAAACGGCAGTTTACTGAGATCGTTCAACTCCCAGGCCAACGCCATCCGGCGGAACCATCCGCCCAATGCCACACCGCCGTTGCCTTCGTAGGTGGTGGTTGTGTTGGCTTCGCCTTGTGGGTAATCGAACTCTTTCTGCTTGGTTCGCACGTAGACGTCATTGTTGGTGCTTTGGCCAAAATAGATCTCTGGCCGCTTTACCTGAATACTGGGCTCGGTCGATTGCACCGGCATGTTCGAAAGGATCAAGAGCGGCGTTCCCTCCGGCGTAAAGCCGTTGGCCGTGTTCATAGTGACGCCATAGCCATGCGTGTAGATCAGCTTTTCGTTGACCCAATTGCGCGAATTGGCCGGCAGGTTTTCCACATTCAACTCGCGCGCGGCGATCATAACTTGACGCAACTGGCCGTTGATCTGATAGCGATCGATGTCCACATCGGGAAAATCGTAGTAAGTACGGATCTGTTGCAATTGATGCAATGCGGCCTTCAATGCGCGCCAATCCCAAAGCCGTACGTTGTCCATCGGCGTCCGATTCGTGGTCAGATCCAGGGATGAGATCGGCAGTTCGGCTGGGTACTGGCGCGATTCGACCTTTTCCAGGCCAAACGCGCGGCGCGTACCTTCGATGTTGTGTTGAATGAACGGGGCCTCGCGGTCCAATTCGTTCGGCTTGACCACAAAATTGGTGATGTATGACGGAATGATCACTCCGCCCACGATAAAGATCGCGATCGGTAGTGCGCAGGCCAGAGCAATAAGCCGAACACCGCGCCATTTGAAAGCGTTGAGCACCAGCATAGACGCGGAAACTATCATTGCGATCGAGATGATCAGCAGAGCCGGCAGAAAATAGTGCGCTTCCGTGTAGGTAACGCCGGAAAAAGAATCGTGGTCCTTCCAAAGATAAGGAAAACGCGCGAGGTAGATCTTTCCCGCGAGCACCAAGAATACCGCGGCCGCCGCGATCGATATCGCTGTGAAACGCGTAGCGCGATTTGCCGCATTCGCCGCGGGTTTGTCACCCGGCGTGGACGGGAGAGAAAGCAGCACATAACCAACGGCGGCGATCAATCCCACGACCGCAAGCGCCATTAACCAATCAAGCACGGTTTGATAAACCGGTAAGGTGAAGAGATAAAACCCTAATCCCTTGCCAAATATCGGATCGATCTGAGTGGTGGGTGATTGATGGAAGTAGAGCGCGAATTGCTGCCACTCTGCGCTAAGGTCGAATCCGGCGATGCCCGCCGCGATCAAGGAAACCACCCAAGCCAGCGGCCGCAGAAACCGGCCTGGCGTAATCATCACCGGTACGTTGTTAACCACGACCCGACGCGGTTGTAACGTCGAAGCACCGAATGACCGTTCCAGCCACCAAAATCCACCCCGAAGCATTAGAAACGTCACTAAGGCAAATACGACCCAGAGCAAAACCTGCAAGCGCAGTCGATACCAAAATACCGAGCTAAAACCCAGCGAGCCAAACCATAGCGATTCCACATAAACCTCGACAAAACGGTTCAGCAGAAAGATCGCGATCGGGATCAACAGCAACAACAAAGCAAATCGCCAGCGGCGGCGGGGCGGGGAACCGATCTCGATCACGGTATCGTCGGAAACATCACGCAGGTGGTCATTCATGGGTCGTAGCATACGACTATTGACCCCGGCGCTCAATGTAGTTGCCAGTCACCGATGGCACATTCGGCCTTAGGAATGAGTGATCAGGAGACGGCCACCGGCCGGGGGCGAGCACTTTTTCTTTGACACCGGCCTCGGTTCGCTCTTATAGTCCGCACAAACCAACCCCCGGTTCGCAATTTGAATTTCGATCTGCCGAGGATTCGCGTGTATGACGGACTACGCCACTGATGAAGAACTGCCTGAAGACGATTGGCACGAAACAACGATTCGGGTCCGGTATTCCGAGACGGACAAGATGGGGGTGGTTTACCACGCGAACTATCTGGTTTGGTTCGAGATCGGCCGGACCGAGTACTGTCGCTCGCGCGGATTCAATTACCGTGACCTGGAAGAGGACGAGGACGCCTTTCTCGTCGTGGCGGAAAGCTATTGCCGGCACAAATCTTCGGCTTTTTTTGATGACGAGATCATCGTGCGGACGCGGGTGACCGAGTTAAGAAAACGAACCTTGCGATTTGGTTACGAAGTGATCCGTGCGGCGACCGGTCAGGTGATCGCTGAAGGCGAAACGGGACATGTGGTCACGGACCGCAATCGCCGGGTGCGGTCCTTGCCGGAATCATACACTCGATTATTGACCTCCCCGCCTGAAGATGTTCATACAGATGAAGCAAAACGGGTTCCGGAAGTGGCGCCCGAGTAAAGCGTTTTGAGTTCCGGTTTTCGCCGTTGGTTTGAAGAGCTATCGTCCGGTGAAGATGGGCGCCCGTTTTTCCAGGAACGCATTGGCGCCTTCGTGAGCATCTTCTGAGTTAAATAGATCGGCGAATAATTCGGTCTCGAGTTTCAACCCTTCCGAGAGGTCCAGTCGCATTCCTTCGGTCACTGCCTTCAAACATGACCGCACCGCAAGCGGCGCCAGGCTTGCGATCTCAGCGGCAAGCGCACGAGCGTAAACCAATGCTTCACCCGAAGGCGCGATCCGATTTACCAGACCGATGCGATGGGCTTCCTCGTCAGTTAATTCCGCGCCCGCGATGATCAGTTCCAGTCCGCGTCCGGTACCAAGAATGCGCGGCAATCTTTGCGTACCGCCATAGCCGGGCAAAAGGCCAAGTCGGGTTTCCGGAAGCGAGAATTTGACCCCGATTTCGGCCACCCGTAAATGACACGCCAAGGCTAATTCGAAACCCCCACCAGCCGCCAATCCGTTAATTGCGGCGATCACCGGAACCGGACAGTTTTCAATGGCGGCGCCGGCCGTCTGACCGCGTTCAGAAGTCGCCCGCGCACCATCATGGTCTAGTTCGGTGAGAGAACTAAGATCCGTACCGGCACAGAAAGCTCTCGATCCCGCGCCGGTTAAGATCACGGCCCTTAAGTTCGTTTGGCCGGCAAAATTTCTGAAGGTCTCGGTCAGGCGAGCCAGCATTTCCGGCGTTAAGGCGTTTAGCTTTTCCGGACGATTCAGCGTGACCAAAGCCACACCCTCAGAGATCTCGACAATTAGATTCTGCATCTAGCGGGCACCATCGGATTCGCTCCACCTACCGAAAGCACGCAATGGTTAAGAGTTGCGCGTTTAGGCGTGATGAACATTCCAAATAGACCAGTTCAGTCCAACTACAATCACGTCTAAAGACGTTACTCTGAACCGTAGCGCGTTTACGGTAAGTTGATCTACCACGCACGGCGATCACGCCTGAAAGGCGTTACCCTGAACAGAAGCGCGCTTACGGTAAATTGACTTCTTATCCCAGGTTCATTGGCGTCGGATTTTTGGGGTCTGCGTAATCGTAGAATCCACGGCCCGACTTGCGCCCGTACAATCCCGCCAGCACCATACGCTTCAGAAGTGGCGGTGCGGCGAAACGCTTCTCGCGAAATTCGTTGAACATTATCTCGGAAATGTAGTAGGTAGTATCAAGGCCGACAAAATCCAGCAAGGTCAACGGACCCATCGGATGACCACAACCAAGCTTCATTCCGTTGTCGATGTCCACGATGCTGCCGACGCCTTCTTCCAGCGCGCGGATCGCATCCAGCAGATACGGTACCAACAGCCGATTTACGATAAAGCCCGATTTGTCTTCGGCGCGTACGGGCACCTTGCCCAACTTGCCGGCAAACACAACCGCTTCTTCATAAACGGCCGGATCGGTCAAGATCGTGCGCACGACCTCTACCAACTTCATCAACGGCACGGGATTAAAGAAATGCAATCCGATGAAGCGCTGTTGGCGGCTGGCAGAAACGGCCGAAAGGATCTCGGTGATAGAAATGGACGAGGTGTTCGAGGCAAAGATCGTTTCCGGTTTACACAATGCGTCAAGCTCGGCATAGGTCTTCTGTTTGGTCTCGACATTCTCAATGATCGCTTCGATAATGATGTCGCAATCTGCCAGGTCGGCCAAATTGGTCGTGCCGGACAAACGGCCGCGGATCTCGGTCTGCTGTTCGGCGGTGATGGTGCCTTTTTCGGCGAATTTGGCCAGCGACTTGTCAATGCCGCCCAAGCCTTTGGTCAAAAACGATTCTTCAACTTCACGCACGACGGTCACTAGCCCAGCACTTGCGGCTACTTGCGCAATGCCTGATCCCATCAGTCCACAACCCAAAACTCCAACTTTTTCGATCGCCATCGATGTCTCTCCCTTATAAATTTAATAAAAACAAATGATCAACAATCGCCCGAAAATGGCTAGGTACCCGGTTTACCCGTTGTTTCCTTGGCTGGTGTAAGTACGATCCGGAATATCGCCCCTTCACCCTCGGTCCACTGGCGAAAGCGCGTTCCCCATTCGCTGAATTCTTTCGCGATCGTAACGCGATCGGCCTCGGGTACCGTTGTCTTGCCGGCGGAGTCCGTCACCCCTTTTAACGTCGTAGCGCGCTGAACCAAAACCCGAAGTTGTTCGGCCAATTCGTTGGCCCCCGTCGACACCTGGGGAGCATTCGCCAATGCTCGTTCGGCCGGTTCCAATTTAGTCGAGTCGCCGCTATTGATTAATTCCACCAGCGCGGATTGACCACCGTTGATCGCCTCCAGGTAGGTCTGAACCGTCACTTCCGATGGCGGTGCGGCGTAATGTCGCGAGAGCATGATAAAGCTCACGGCAACCAAAGCGATCGCCGCGATCTGCAAAACGCGCCATAAATTCTGCATGAACGGGGTACTGCCCGGTCGGTCATAATCCACCACCACCGCCAGCACCACCCCTGACAACAACCCACCAATATGGGCCGCGTTATCGATGAATCCGCTTCCAACAAATCCAATGAAAAAATTGATCGCGAGGATCGGCAAAAGTCCGGTGCCAAAGGCCCGTTTAAATCCTTCCGGCAACTCGCGCCGGTACTTGATCCCGAAAACGATCAACACGCCGACCAGGCCAAAAAGCGCACCGGATGCGCCGGCCGAAGGATTATCCGAACTCTTGATCAAGAATCTTCCGACGGTTCCCACGGACATACCCGGCCGGACGCACAGATAACTTGCCAAGACTCCGGCGATTCCCGTTACTACCCAGATCACAACAAATTTAGATGACCCATAGAGCTTCTCGACATATGGTCCAATATTCCACAGCGAGTACATGTTCACCAGAAGATGTAGCGGCAACGCTCCCCCGGGAACGTGAAGGAATATCGGTGTAACCAGTCGCCACCATTCACCCGCATTTACCCGGCTGTTCAATTTGGCGCCGAACGCCACCAAAGCTGCCGTTTCGAGCCCGCCGGTCATACGCATCAACAAATAGAGGATGATACAGAACGCGATGATGGCGATCGTAAACGGCGACGGCCTCGCCAGGACCGCGTTTACGAATCGGCCGCCGGCCCCTTCGTTTTGCGCGTGGACGACGGGACGCTGTCCAAGCGAAACGCTGCATTGCGGACATGACGATTCACCGGCACTAACGATCGAATGGCAATTGGGGCACATGCGCGGGCCGGCCGATGAAGTTCGAGTTCCCATAGAACGTAGTTTGGATCATGTAATAGGGCCAGACCCAGGCCTAATGCGAAAACTTGAATTCTACCTTATCGATCGGACCCTGTCATTTTCGCACGTTCCGCGGTTCGAGGGTGAAACTGGCAAAGGGCTTACACCAATCGGTCAAATAGAATTGGTTCGTTCCTGTCGTATTGACCGATACCGGTCAAACCATTCATTCATTGCGACTGGTCAGGTCGTCGAACTATCCTTAAGTGAAGCAAACGGACAGTTTATGCAAAGTTATTGGATGGCACGGGGTTTGTTAAAGAGACCGCGGGCCGACAGCTTGGGATTTTGCCGGTCACAGTTTGGAAGTTCAATTTGCTCCGACCATGGTCACACTCGATGGCCGCTAGAATTCCCCAACTTATTCCGCCAAACATAACGCTTGAGAAGTGAAGCGTTGACCGGACGTAGCAGTTTCCTATGGCCAAGATGAATCAGGCAACCGAGAATAAATCGAGCCGCGCTTACCAGGTCGCGATCATTGCCGTCGGAATGTCGCTGTGGTTTGCGTCGGCCGCGCGCGTCGCGGTGCTGTATACGCCGCGGCAAATGATGATCATCCTCGCCCTGGTGCCAGTGACATTATTGGTAGGAACCTTCTCGCACACGTATAAATTGCCCACCGGCCTACGTTTTTCGCGTAATGATGTCACCTTCACGTTCGCGGATTCGCTTGTTTTGCTGGTCATCTGCTGGTTTGGCATTGGGCCTGCCATCATGGTTCAGGGCATTGAAGCCTTTAATTCCTCGCGCCGCATAAAGAAGAATCCCAAGAATCAGCTCTTCTCGGATCTCTTTTCGACCGGGATGATGAATATTGCGACGGCCTGTGGAGGATTGGCGCTGACGATTGTTCTCGATTACGGATTTAACGTCACTACACCAGTCTCCTTCAGTTCCGCTCCTAATTTTCTGGCAGTCTCAACCGCATTGATCGTGGCGGCTCTGGTGCAGAACGTAACCAATCTTGGACTGCTTACGTCCTTATTTGCGATGCGGGAACGGTCTTCGATCGGTACCAAGTTGAAGGAATACTTGATCTGGACGGCTCCGTTATTTCTCCCAACCGGAACCGTGGCCAGCCTGCTCTACCTCGCGGTTCACTATAATGTCCTGCTAACCGCGGTGATCGCCGGTCCCGTTTTCCTAGCCGTTTACTTTGCCCATCGGCAATACCGTAACGGTGTCCGTCAACAGATGAACATCATGGAAAAGGCGCACCGGGAAACCATCGAGGCTTTGGCCGTTGCTATCAACGCCAAGGACGAGGTTACCCACGAACACGTGTTGCGCGTCCAGATCTACGCCGCCGGCGTGGCCCGCATGTTGGGTTGCAATGATCAAGAGGTCGAGGCCTTGCGTGCGGGTGCCTTGCTTCATGACATTGGCAAGATCGCTGTGCCTGACTACATTTTGAACAAACCGGGGAAACTTACCGCTGCGGAATTTGAGAAGATGAAAATGCACACCATCGCCGGTGCGCAGATCTTGGGCCGTGTTGAGTTTCCCTATCCGATCGTACCCGTGGTCCGGCATCACCATGAACGATGGGACGGCCGCGGCTATCCCGATGGACTTAGTAGCGAAAACATTCCTTTGACCGCCCGGATCCTCTCGGTAGTTGATTGCTTTGACGCGGTTCGCGAGGACCGCCAGTACCGGCGAGGCTTGTCTCGGGACGAGGCCATCGCGCTGATCATGGAAGGCAGCGGAACGCAGTATGACCCACGTGTGGTGGGCACGTTCGTCGCCAATTTGCCTATATTTGAGGCCGAGATCCAAGCGATGCGGGACAAGCCCAGGCCCACCTTCGGCATCGAGCCGGTCGAGCAATTATCCGAGGCCGCTAGAAGTGTTGCGCCCGCTGCTGGTCTGGCCGCGGCCGACGAGGCCGAAGACGAATCGCTGCTGTCCCACAAGGACCTGCGTTCGTTCCACGACCTTACCCAATCGGTTAACCAAGCCCTCGGCCGAAACGGCGTGCTTGAGGTCTTCATGCAGAACTTGGACAAATTGATACCGTTCGATACCTGCGCGATCACTCTGGTGGCGGCCGGTACCGGAGATAACGTATCGGTCGGCACGTCCGGCGAGTTGGGCCATCTCTTGCAGGGTCGCGTGGTGACCTTGGGCGAAGGTGTCACCGGTTGGGTGATCGCCAACCAACAACCGTTCTGTAATACCGATCCTAAACTGGATTTTCTGCCCGCATTGGCCCAGCATTTTACCCGGTATCAAACCCTGGCCGCGTTTCCCATCATGAAAGGAAACGAAATGCTCGGCGCCGTCACGCTGTACTCCGCCGAATTGAAGGAATATCAGGTCGAACACCAAAAGCTATTACGCCAAGCGACCGCGCTACTAGCCACCGCGCTCTCGGCGGTTTCAGACGAACCGGTTCCCGTCGTGTCCCCGGCTCATCCGGTTCAGCCCACAACCGTGAACCGAAGGGCGAATGCGATGAACCAGCCGGGCGATCGTCCGGTCGCGTCTCTACTAATGAACTGATCGGATCGGCGCCATCCGCGCATCTTCTAAATTCCGCGGCCATTTTCTTGCTGGTTCATCTTCAAGCATATCGAGGAACGTCCGATTAGTCCCCGGCCTATCTCACCGAAGGCCAGCTTCTAATGAGAAACTTGTTGCTTCTCGGCCCGCTTCAAAGCAAAATGTGATAGGCATTGATGTTGCGGCAATTGGGCCGAAGCGGAAGTGTTTGCCTGGCTAGGTCCGCCATCCAACTGATGGTGGAGTGCGTGGCGGATCCCCCATGGAATCCTTTGCCTAAAAGTAATGACAGATCCGCTCGAATTCTTGGTCTCGGACGCTGACGCGGTGGCGGTGGATGGCGACGTGATTGATCGCGAAATGCGTGAATTGCTGATCGCCCAGCGGGGCGGCCAAGCTCTCGGGCTATTTGCCGCCGAAACCGACGGGATCATTGCCTGGAAGGATCCGTCACCATTGCCCGGGGCATTTCCGGCCGTTCTTGGGCTGGTGTGCGTGCGCGGACGCATGTACACGGTGATCGACCCACGGTCCTTAGCCGGCGGTGATGGTCCGGGCCACGAGGCGCCTGCGGGTTTTATCGTGCTGTTGGCCGGCGAGGAGCAATTGGGGCTGGCGGTCGAAAGGATAACCAGCATCACCGAGATATTTGTTGACGAGATCGAACCCACCGGCGACGGCGACGTTCGATCGTTGATCCACGGTCGATGGTGCGATCCCATCGAGACCGTTACCATCATTGATCCGGCACGGATATTTGCCGCGGCCTGTGGTGAACCGGAAACCTCCGAGCGTTCGAAATAACCATTGTGACCTCAGTTGAACAAAGACTCGCGGAGATCGAATTACTTAAGTCAGGCGCCGCCGCCGGGGACGTCCGTACCCTGTTGAACCTGATGGGTGACAGCGAGTGGCAGACCCGACGGGCCGCCGCCGCCGCCGCTGCCGAGATAATTCCTTCGCTGGCCGACGTTGCCGAGCGTGACCAGAGCATCAATTATCTGTTACGCGCGGTTTCAACCCCGGCCGACGCCCTCAAACGCGCCGCTGCGATCGTAGCCTTGGAATCGCTGGGCCGGTTAGCCCTGCCACACTTGGCCGTAGCAGTTAAGGCCGCCACCCCTTCGGCGCGGACGGCCTTGGCCGGAGTGATCGGAGCGGCCGGTGGATCTGGCGCCGTGGCGCTACTGGAACCGTTAAGCCGTGAAGTCGATCAGAATGTTGCCGCGGCGGCGATCCTTGGTTTAGGTCGGACGAAATCACCCGAGGCGCTACCTTTGCTCCTGGCCGGACTCGAAGGCGATGACGAGTGGTTGCGGTTTGCGATGATCGGAGCTCTGGGCGAACTTGGCGACGGCCGCGCCGTGGCAAAGTTGGCAGAAATGTTGAATGACCCACTGCTGCGTGAATCGGCGATCGCCTCTTTGGCCGAGATCGGGACGATCGCGGCCGCGGAAGCCTTGGGCGCACAAATAGCAAATGGTGAAGAGATAAATTCAGACGCGCTTTCCGGCTTGATCTCGATCGTAGCGCAAAGCCGCAATCTGCCTTCCGCGATCGGCATAGCGTTACAACAAACGGCACAATCATCGATTCGATCGGCGGCGAGTAGTTCCGTATTAGACGCTTTGACTGAACTATTACCTCAGGGGGAAACGGGCCAGATCAACGCCTGTTTGATCGCCCTAGGATGGCTTGGTGAACTCCGCGGTCTGCCGCTCGTCGGTCGATTGTTGCAGGATTGCGCTTATGCCCAGTCGGCGCGTGAAGTGCTGATCGCTTTGGCCTGTACGGAAGCGGGGCTAGCGGAAATACAGGCGCTGGCACCGGATCGCTTACCGATCGTTGAGGCGGCGTTGGCCCTGGGTGAGGTCCGCTCGGTGCCAGCACTCGAGGCTTCGTTGAACTTACTGAGCGCGGCCGAGGATGACGAGTCCAAAAATGCCTGCCTGGCGGCGATCGGGAACAATGCGAATTGGTTGGGTGATAGGCGCCATGTACTAGCGCCGGAGAAGCGCGAACTATTGATTAGACTCTTGTTGAAACAAATATCTCTTAGCAACTCAAAACCACCCATAGAATTGGTGAGTACCTTGGGCATTCTGGCTCAATGGTGGGGACCAGGACAGATCGGTGCCGCGGCCAAACGATTGTTCAGCGGTGATGAAGAAGCAATGGTGCTGGCCCGCTTGGCTTTTCTGAGCGAGTGTGCCGGCCCCTCAGCCGCGAACGCCGCCATTCAGGAACTTAGGCACCCGGTGGCCCGAGTTCGCATTTCCGCCATCGAACTGGTGGCGCGGCATCACTCGAATTCTGCCGGGTTTTCGTTGGCGCCGCATTTGACCGACGAATCGGCCGCGGTGCGACGGGCTGCGGCCCGGGCTCAACGAAGTTTGGGCGGGGGCAGTGAAACGGCGCGCGCTCTGGTCGCGAGTCTGACGGATGATGACGTGTGGGTTCGCGTCGAGGCGATCGGCACGCTAGCTGTTATTGCGGGTTCGAACGAAGCCGTGGCGAAACGCTTGAGCGAAGAACTGCTTTCCGCTCATCCTCTGTGCCGAGTTGCGGCGATCGAAGCGCAACACCGTCTTCGCCAACCTAATTATTCAACCTTGGCGGCATTGGCCCAACGCGATCAACATGCGGAAGTGCGCACGGCGGCACTGCGTGCCCTGTCCCGCGATCCGCGCCGCGAAATGGCGGCAACCTATTTTGACTGTGGCTTGACCGACACCGATTGGGCGGTAAGAATTACGGCGGTGGAAATGACCCACGTAGGCGACCATCGAGAGCTTTCTGACCGCTTTGCGGCTGTGGCGGAGTTCGACGACGTTCCCGCCGTGCGCGCGCAGGCGATCCGGGTGCTTGCGGACTGGTCGCATCCATCGGCTATGCGAATTGCGGTCGCTGCGCTTGATGAAACCACTTCGTTGTTGACCGAAGCTGCTTTCGAAGTGTTGGTACAGATACAGCAAACGCGCCAGGCCGAGCTAGCGGCGCACTATCTTCGCTGTCCACCGCGTGCCGCCAATTTGATCCATTTCATTTTAGAAATGAAGGCCGGCGAAATGCCCGCTGAATTTGATTCGGCGGCCGCCACCGCTGTTACTTCTTTGCCCGCGCGAATATAAGTATGACTATCCTCTCAAGCCAGAATTCGGAAAGTAATTTTCCCAGAGTGGATGCGCGCCAGGTGATGGACGATGCGATCTTTCTTCGGCTCCGCAACTTGATCTACGAAGCGTCCGGACTGCATTTTGATCACAAGTCAAAGTATCTACTCGAGCGGCGATTGCGCGCACGGATACATGAACTGCAATTGGCGGATTTTGGTCAATACTATCTTTATCTGCAATTCGATCGGGACCGAATGGCGGAATTGCAACGGGCGCTCGATGCCGTGGCGATCCACGAAACCTATTTCTTTCGCGAGACTCGCGCCCTCAAGGCTTTTAGTGAGGAGATCTTGCCGGAACTGCACGAACGCAACGCCACCACCAAGACGCTGCGTATTTGGAGTGCCGGATGTTCAACCGGCGAAGAGCCGTACACGTTGGCCATGTTGATCGCGGAAAGTGGATTATTTGGCGGCTGGAAGGTCGAACTTTCCGCCAGTGATCTTTCGCAACGGGTCATCGCCGAAGCGCGCGCGGGCATATACCGGCCCAATTCTTTTCGCACGCTGGACGACGAACGGCGCGCGCGTTATTTCAGCTCTCGACCCGATGGTACATTTTTGATCGACGAACAGTCGCGCACTTCGGTTAATTTTGGCTGTTTCAATTTGGCCGACAGCCGCCGGTTCGACATTTATTCCGAATTGGATGTGTTGTTCTGCCGCAACGTAATGATCTATTTCGACGCTGCCGCACGCCGCCGGACGGTAACTGGATTTCATCACCAACTACGAAGCGGGGGTTATTTGATCCTCGGTGCGTCGGAATCGCTGGTTTCCCTGAATACACCTTTTCGCTTAGCCCACCTGCAGAATGATCTCGTCTATCAGAAATAGTCGGTTCATCGGTGAACCGCTGGGAAATTTGAGCATAGTTCCATATCTACTTGATGACACATCGTTTGCTGATCGTTGATGATTCGCCGCTGTACCGCTTGCGGCTATCGCAGATCTTTTCGGTCTCGGACCAATTACAGATCGTCGGCCTGGCGGGCAACGGCAGTGAGGCGATCCGCATGTTGACCGAACGCAAACCGGATCTGATGGTACTGGACCTGGAGATGCCGGAATTGGACGGATTCAGCGTTTTGCGCTGGGTCATGGGTACGGCGCCGATACCGGTGGTTGTGTGTAGTGGGGTGGCCGATCGCGATAGTGTGTTTCAAGCGTTGGAGGCCGGCGCAGTTGACTTTATCACCAAGCCGGAACTGCGCAACGCCATACGGTCGCAAGATTTCGCCGAACGGCTACGCCTGCGGGTCGAAGCCGCCGGCGGTGCCCACGCCGTAGTGGCGCCGCCGAAAAACGAGGACGTCCGGAGGGCGTTAGTGCGCGCGCGACAACTGCGCGCCGCCAACGAAGGCCGGCCGGTTCGCCTGGTTGGTATTGTTGGATCGGCGGGCAGTCCGGCCGCGGTGAACCACTTGATGTCTGTCTTAGATCGCGAATTCACCGCGCCGATCGTGATCGCTCTGCACATGCCCAAAGGCTTTACTCGATCATTCTCAGAACGCCTGGCGCGCGCCACGGCCTTCGATGTTACGGAGGCTCGTTCCGGCGAGGAGATCCGTCCCGGTCACGTGTATATCGCGCCGGGGGGCGAGCACGCGGCGATCGAACGCACCTCAGCAAACACCTTGGTCATAAATACCGAACCGACGGGTCCCCTGGACCTTTACGCTCCTTCGGCGAACCGGTTGTTTGGTTCGATCGCGGAATCATGCGGCGGCGAAGCGGTCGGAGTCGTATTGACCGGGATGGGAGATGATGGCGTGGCCGGGGCCGCGGCCCTGAAACGCCAGGGCGGTTACATCATTGCGGAATCGCAGGAATCGTCGGTCATTTGGGGCATGCCGCGGGCCGTGGTCGAGGCCGGCCTCGCGCATGCGCAGTTGGATCTGGCGGCGATCGCGGCCGCGCTGCCGCTGTTGTGCGCCTAAACGGGTACGTGCCGTTGGTCCAAGCCCTGCCAAAATCCCTGCAATAACTCCAGCGCCTGCGAGCAACCTGTGCGCAACGACGCTTCGGCTTCAGCCGGTACTTCTCCTAGCGCCGTCTCCATTGCCGCTTCGTGCTGCGCTTCCAACGCCCGGTGAAAGGTCCAATAGACCGTATTCATCTGCGCGAACTCGCCACGGGTCTTTTTCAACGTCATCAAACCCGGGATCAGTTGGTCCCACATCGAGATCGCCATATTTTCCAATCCGTAAGACGCACCCATTGCCACTTGATAGTTATGATGACCGTAAAGATCGGCCAGGCCATTGATGTACGCGCCGGTCGAATCCAACCAGGGTTCGTTCGCGGCTTGGATGGGGTCGATATCGATGGACCGCAGAAACTTATGATAAAGATATTCGTGTCGTTTCTTGGGATTACCATCACCTAATTCTGATGTAAGAATAGTGGTTAATTCGTCTGCCGCCGCATCATCGGGCGTATTCGCCAAAAGGGTCGCCAATATACGTGGGAAGTGTTTTACGAACGCGAAGAATTGCACCGCGAAGTTGCGGACCTCGGCGTCGCTTAGATCGCCGCTTTGAAAACGGTCAAGAAAAGGATTGTTGATCGCGCCGTGTTCGAGTACGAAGTTTCTCAGTTCGGTTGTGAATGCCATTTTCTCCCTCGGTTAGGTGCAAAACGAAAAAGCCACACACCTTCGCCCGTAGCGAAAGGTGTGTGGCTTTTTCTTTAAGCCTGTCTAGATTACGTTAGATGTTCATCTTCCGCAGACAGCCCTCCAGCGCCAGACCCTCCGCCAACGCGGTCGGTCCGTAATAGTAGTAAGCGCAATAGTAGCTGTGCCGTGGGTTGTTCATCTTCACTTCGCCGCAATTCGCAGCGTGGAAGTTAGAGTAAAGGTCGAGCGGTTTGGTTGTCAATGAAAAAATAGACGGTAGCCGGTAGACAGTAGTCGGTAGTTGGAGAAAACAATTGGCCGCGGATTTGCGCGGATCAACCAGGATCTGAGTTTCTCTTTTCTGATCCGCGCCATCCGCGTAATTCCGCGGCCAAATTTTCCTAAGCGTGGCGCAATTTTACCGGACTACCGCGGTGCCTGTAGTTTCGACTACTCCCGATGGTGTCTACCCTTCCGGAATTTCGGCTTCGACCAACCAGGCTAGAAGTCGTAGCGATTCCTGCCAGCCGAGATAACACCCCTCGACCGGGATCATTTCCGGGATGCCCGACTGCACGATGTTTAATTCGGTGCCGACTGAAACTGCGGTGATGTCGATGGTCGTTTCCATGGCACCTGGCAAATTCGGATCGTCGAATTTATCCGTATGGCGGATCCGCCTATTTTCAACCAGTTCCAGGAATTCACCTCCAAAAAAGTGGCTATTGCCCGTGGAAAAGTTTGTGAAAGACATTTTATAACCGCCGCCGACTCGCGCATCCATCTCGTGAACCTTGCCCGTAAACCCGTTGGGCGGGAGCCATTTCGCCATCGCGTCGGGGTCGATGAATGCCCGGTAAACTCTCTCGGGTTTAGCCCGAAGCACACGATGAAGCCTTACCGTATTTTCAGCCATCAGTTTTTCCCCCTCCATTGGATCAATCAAAGCGCTTTTTGTAAACGAACTCGGTAAGCTTCAGTACCAATGATTCTCACGGAAGCAATCGCAATAAAATGCGAACAAGTTGCGCCGTTCCGTAACTGAAGCAGCCTCAAGCCGACTATTCGGTATAAAAATGCGACCTCAAGTCGTCGTCTGAAAGATACCGCAACGCCTGCCGAAAGATTGCCCTAAGTGTGCCTGTATCCAATTCCGAATGATTGGGGATGGTGAGAGACTGCCTAATGCCGTCCGACAATATGCGGCGCAATTTTACGTGACTACCCCGCTGAGCCACCGGTTCAAATCCAAACGAGGCAAATATCTTGATAACTTCGGCGCCCGATAGCCGTTTAAGCTTTGGCATGTATCACAGGTTCAAGTTCAAAACTCGCGAGCATTGAGGGGTGTGGACCAAGCTCAAAGTCACCTAAATCCTCATCCTCCAAATGAAGGGCGATGGCTTCCTCCAAATTGGCTTTCACCTCATCAAGGGTTCTGCCTTGGGTGACTACGGGAAGTTCGAGACACTCGGCGACGTAAAACTTCTCGCCCTTCGTGATGCGGAATTGGATTACACGATTCATGTATTTATTCTGCCGGTGGTGTTCATTAAAATGCAAGCGAATTTGCCCGATCGGTTACGAAAACCATTTGGCCGAGGTTTCATGCGGATCTGAAAGTGGAGATTAGAAATTGCTTTTCCCTGGCCCCTAACCCCGAGCCCTGATCCCGGTCGCTTTGGTCCGCAGATCCGTGTCATTCGTGTAAATCCGTGGCAAAAACTTTCCTGAGTTATAGCAATTCTCCATTGGCCAAGGCTCGTTCCAGAACATCATCTGCCAGTTCGTCGATCAACCCCATCGAGAGCGCCTCGCCGGCGTCGATCATGCGGGCAGTCAGCATTAGGTCCAGCGCCCGCGCGCGGCCGATCAGGCGGGGCATGCGTTGGGTGCCGCCCCAGCCGGTGATAATACCCAGGCGCGCGCCGGGGTGGCCGAACCTGGCCTCTGGAGAGGCGATGCGGTGGTTGCAGGCCATGATGAGATCCAACGCGCCGCCCATGCAGGTGCCATTTATCGCAGCAATGGTGAACAATCGCGAACTCGCGAAACGATTGAACAATGATTGGGCGCGCCGCGAAAACGGCGAGGCCGTTTCGGGAGTTAGCCGAGCCACTTCGCGTAGATCCGCCCCCGACGCGAAAATATCACCGCTACCGGCGAAAATTACCGTTGAAATTTTCGGGTCATTTTCGGCGCGGGTAAAGTGTGTTTCTAGTAGAACTAAGGTCGCGTCGGAAAGCGGATTTCGAATTTCCGGTCGGTTGAAGCGAAATACCAGGGCGTGGCCGCGTGGCTCGCATAGGATCGCCGGACCAAGATCAGAAGAGGATGCGTCCATCCATTAACCGCGGGCAGGCACCTTCTCGCGCAAGAACTTTACGATGTCTTCGGTCGAGGTGCCGGGAAGAAATACTTCGGCGACGCCTTGTTGTTTCAAGGTGACAATATCTTCTTGCGGAACAATACCTCCTACCAACACCAAGCAGTCATCCATCCCCTGAGCGCGCAACAGGTTCACGATGCGCGGACATAACGTATTGTGAGCGCCACTGAGGATCGAAACTCCTACGGCATCAACATCCTCTTGCAACGCGGCGGCGGCGATCATTTCCGGCGTTTGACGCAGACCGGTGTAAATGACCTCCATGCCGGCGTCACGCAACGCGCGGGCGATCACCTTGGCCCCACGGTCATGACCATCAAGGCCGGGCTTTGCGACAAGTACTCGGATCTTCTGTTCGTTCATACGATTTTGATTATAGGGACGGATCAAGGTGTGAAGCAACGTGCCGGAAACAGTTCATACGTTCGTAGCCTCGCCTTTAGGCGGAATCGTTTCAAACCTGCTCGTTCAATTTTGCGGGACGCCTACGATGCGATTCCGCCTAAAGGCGGGACTACGAACGCGCTACTCCATCGCGGGTGGTCCAAACACACATCTAAGTTTGGCCCGCAAGCCCCGCCGTTCGCGCATCGCCGCAAACATCTCGCTCCAAGCATGAACATTCACCCACATCAGGTTGTAGCTCTGCAGCGGCTTGATGATCCCGTACCTTGGCGTCTCGGTTTCCGAAACGAACGACCCAAATATTCGATCCCAAATGATCAACGCACCGGCATAGTTGCGGTCCAAATATGGCTCATTCACGCCGTGATGCACGCGGTGATGCGACGGGGTGTTAAATATCCATTCCATCGGACCCATTCGATCGATGAACCGCGTGTGGATCCAGAACTGATAGATCAGATTGAACCCGTGCATCGTCACCATCATCCAGGGCGGAAACCCCAGCAAGGCCAACGGCGCATAGAAGATCCAGTGGGCCAATCCACCGAACCAGCTTTGGCGGACGGCTACGCTTAGATTGTAATGCTCGCTGGAGTGATGCACGACGTGAAAATTCCAGAAGAAGCGCATCTCGTGGCTGAACCGGTGGAACCAGTAATAGAGCAGGTCGTCCAAGACAAATAGCAGAACCCAGGCCCAGACCGCCGTGACCGGAATGCGCAACGGGGTCAATACGAAAAGTAGGGTGTAAATGAAAAAGTGGGCCACGCCGAACAGCGCGCCCCAGGCCAAACTGATGAACCCCAACGAGATATTCGCGGTCGTGTCGCGCCGCTCGTACTCGCCGGAATTGGTCCGTGCGTCGTACCAACCTTCCAGTACGGTCAGCAAGATAAACAGCGGAACGGCAATGACAGTGGGGGAAAATAACACTTCAGTTAAAACGCGGGCTCTTCATAGAGCCCGTAAATATCACGCAGCGCATCGCAGATCTCGCCCAATGTTGCATAGGCCGCCACGGCTTCGATCGTCGCGGGCATTGTATTTTCGTTATTCTTGGCGGCCTGACGCACCTTCTCCAATGCGTTTGCGACCGCACCCTTATCGCGTTTTGCCTTGACGTTGTCGAGCCGTTCGATCTGATGGCCATGAACGCCGGGATCGATCACCAGGGTATCGATCTTTACCATCTCGTTTTCCATCTGATACTTATTTACGCCTACGATGGTCTGTTCGCCGCGCTCGACCGCCTTTTGATATTGATAGGCCGATTCTTGGATCTCGCGTTGCGGGAATCCCTTTTCGATCGCTTCGGTCATGCCGCCCATCGCGTCGATCTTGCGGAAATACTCCATCGCCCCGTCTTCCATCTTTTTGGTCAACGATTCGACAAAATAAGATCCACCTAACGGGTCGATAGTGTTCGGCACCCCAGTCTCTTCCGCAATGATCTGTTGTGTGCGCAGGGCGATCAACGCCGCCTGGTCGGTCGGCAACGCCAGCGCCTCGTCATAGGCATCGGTGTGCAGCGAATTGGTTCCGCCCAATACACCGGCTAGCGCTTGGATCGCCACGCGTACGATGTTATTCAGCGGCTGCTGGACGGTTAACGAAACGCCCGCGGTCTGCGTATGGAAGCGAAGCTGGAGCGTGCGCGGATCCTTTGCGTTGAACCGGTCGCGCATAACACGCGCCCAGATACGCCGCGCCGCGCGGTACTTGGCTATCTCTTCAAAGAAGTCGTTATGCGCGTTAAAGAAGAACGAGATGCGCGGTACGAATTCGTCGACATCCAAGCCGGCATCGACGCCCCATTGCACATATTCGACGCCGTCGCGCAGGGTGAACGCCAACTCTTGCAGCGCCGTCGCGCCTGCTTCACGAATGTGATAGCCGCTGACCGAGATCGGGTTGTATTTCGGAACGTGCTTAGTGCAGAACTCGAAAGTGTCGGTGACCAACTTCATCGCCGGACGGATCGGATAGATCCATTCTTTTTGCGCGATGTACTCCTTCAAAATATCGTTCTGCAGCGTGCCGGAGATCTTCTTGAAATCCGCGCCCTGCTTTTCGGCCACCACTAGATACATCGCCAAGAGGATCGAGGCTGGCGCATTGATCGTTTGCGAGACCGTTACCCCTTCCAAAGGGATACCGTCGAACAGCACTTCCATATCGGCCAAGGATGAAACCGCCACGCCGCACTTGCCGACCTCGCCCTCGGAGATGGGTGAATCCGCATCGAATCCCATCAGAGCCGGAAGATCGTACGCGACAGATAATCCGGTCTGGCCTTGCGCCATCAAATACTTGAAACGTTGATTGGTCTCTTCGGGCGTGCCGAAGCCGGCGAACTGCCGCATGGTCCAAAGCTTGCCGCGGTAACCGGTGGGGTGAATGCCGCGAGTGTAGGGAAACTCACCCGGAAACGCCGTGTCGCGCTCGAAATTGACGTCCGCGACATCCGCCTCGGTGTACAACCGGTCGACGCTATCTAATGAAACGGTCTCGAACTTAGCCTTGCGTTCGGGGCGTTTCTTCAATACGGGCGCCAAGGTCTCGTCTTCCCATCGCGCGACTGCCTCTTCGGCGGGCGATGCTATCTCTTTGGTTTGCGGCATATGGTTTCCTATATAAATGCGAACGAAACTACCCACTAATAGTCACATAAAATCGGTTAATTTGGAAAGCAAAGTGTTTATGGGCGTTTGTAGCATCTTAATGCGGAATGATCAAAAGCTATTTCTACACGCGAGAAATGTGGCCGCAATGATTCCGCCGTAAAGACTATTCTGCCAACGAGCGTAACGCGGCTCTGCCGCGCTATGTGTGGAAAGGTTCTACCTTTCATGATGCCAAGTGAAATAGATGGCGGCTGAGCCGCTGGGGGCGTAGCCCCGGACATATATGGAAGGAGCCATTTTCAGGCGAGGCGGAGCTATCGCCGCATTTGGAAGGGCCGAAAGCTGGAAAGGTTTAGTAAGTAATGATCTCCGGTCGCGGGGAATGGCGGACTATCAACCTCTAATCTCCAAACTCTGGAAAGAAGTGTGCGGCTCCGAACTTTCGTTCGGAGCCGCAAGCGGCGGCAGGCGGTCAAATACGTGGACAACTGAAAGACAAACGAGCAGATTTAAGGCAGGACGAACAAACTTTTCAACTGGTCAATGGCATTAACGCCGTTCGACCGGTAATACAATTTCGTTGGGCCGCACCATGCTTAGTTGCAGCCGGGCTTGCGTTTCGATGGTGGCCGGGTCGCTGGTCTGCAGCAACTTGACCTCTTGTGCGATCTCGTTGTTGGCTTCCCGCAAGGCCGAAACCTCGGCGTTGGCGATCTCAAATTGTTGCGCGGCGGCCTTCAGTTCGCTGTGGCTGCGAATGTTCACCGAAACACCCAGCGCAAACATAGCGCCGACGACCATCGTGAATATGACCCAGGACGGGATCAATCCGCCGCGCTGACGTATCTCCGTGCGTGAACCGATCAGGTCACGCGAAATTTCGCGCGCCGGCGGTAACCGCGGAAACGCGGGTAGTACCCGCGGAGCAACGCGTTGTGCGCGCAGGCGATTGTCAACTGAGTAAGAATTCACGACCCTGTTCAAGGAGCACCTCCAGATCACTTGCCGATTCCGATTCGGCATAAACCCGAACTACCGGTTCCGTCCCCGAAGGGCGGAGTAACAACCAAGATCCGTCCGCAAATAAAAATTTAACCCCGTCTAGGCGGTTAATCTTTTCGATCTTCCGGCCCGCTATATCCGACGGTTCTTGCGCCAGTTTTTCTTTCAGCTTGGCCGCGACTTCCGGCGTCAAGCGAACCCCGATGCGGCCCGATTCCACGCGACCTACGCGCGCATAGATCTCGTTCAACTGTTCCGTCAGGCTGACACCACGTGCCGCCACGGCCTCGGCGGCCAACAAACAAGCGATGATCCCGTCTTTTTCCGGGTAATGGCCCTTGATCGACATTCCGGCCGATTCTTCGCCACCCAAAATAATCTCGTTGCGGTTGATCAATTCGCCGATGAACTTAAAGCCCACCGGAGTTTCATGTACGGGTATTCCGCGGGCCTTTGCCACGCGATCGACCAAATGCGAGGTCGCTACCGACCTGGCGACGCCTTCGGTCCAGCCGCGCGAATCGGCCAAATAGTCGGTCAGGATCGCGATCAACTGATTCGGCGTTATAAAAGTGCCATCGCGATCTACCACCCCAAACCGGTCACCGTCACCGTCTGTAGCCAAGCCTAATGCACAACCGCGCTCCGCCATGGTGGCGCGCAATACATCCAAATGGTCCGAATCCGGCTCGGGCGAGCGACCGCCGAACATCACATCGCGCCAATCGTGAATGGTTTCGACCTCGACGCCATGTTGGCGGAGCACTCCATCCAAGTAACCGCGGCCCGTACCCCAAATCG
>JBDSEC010000381.1:0-4470 GCA_039920205.1 Pyrinomonadaceae bacterium | reverse complement strand
AACTTATTTTCTGGGCAAGGTCTTCTTTTTCTTGTTCTTCTATATTTGGTTGCGCGGTACGTTGCCCCGTTTCCGGTTCGATCAGTTGATGAATTTCGGCTGGAAGTTCCTGTTGCCCGTGGCGCTCGCCAATATCGTTTTCACCGCCGTGTTGCAGTACTTGCCCGTAATGGCTTGGTGGGGAAGCATTTGGAAGTATTGAGCCGGTAACGCCGTGCCGGTCAGTCCGGTCCGGTTCGCTTAAGAATGTTTACGCTTCTATTCTTTATTCTGTTTGGTTCGATCGCGGTGGGCTGTGCCCTGGCTGTGGTGATCCAACGCAATCCGCTCTATAGCGCGATCTCGTTGGTGGGCGTGTTCCTGTCGCTGGCCTGTCTTTACGTCATGCTGGCGGCGCCCTTTATCGCGGCCGTCCAGGTGATCGTGTATGCCGGCGCCATTATGGTGCTGGTGATCTTCGTGATCATGTTGCTGAATGTGGATGATGACGAGCACCGTATTAAACGGCCTAAGCATATGGTGCCGGCGGCCATCGTTTTCGCGATCGTGTTGCTGGGCATGACCTTGTTCATGATCAACGCTACGCGCAAAGCGTTATATCAACCCCCGTCGCCGACGACCGCCGCCGCCGCGCCCATTCCCGGGTTGACCGCAAACATCGGCGAAGGTTTGTTCACCAAATATTTGTTGCCGTTCGAAATAACTTCGCTGCTGTTGTTAATGGCCATGGTTGGCGCGATGTCCTTAGCCCGACGCGGCGCATTGCCGACCGGTGCGCGCATCGTGCCGGGGTCGCAGGTACTCCCCCGTCACTTGGTGGAAGATACGGCGTTCCCCGACCAGACCGCGGTCGAAACCGATTCAACCGCCGAAGCGGCCGTTCTGCTGGGTTTTCCACAGACAACCCGAGGTAATGGGCGAAATGAAGATAGCGAGTAATTAACGATGAACGTCACGTTGGCATTTTACTTGGCCCTGTCGGCCATCCTGTTCACCATCGGCGCGGCGGGCGTGCTGTTAAAGCGCAACGTAATTTCGATGTTCATGTGCATCGAGCTGATGCTCAATGCGGTCAATCTTTCCTTCGTGGCTTTTTCGAGCTTCTTTCGCGATGTGTCCGGACAGATGTTCGTCTTTATCGTCATGACGGTCGCGGCGGCCGAGGCCGCGGTTGGTCTGGGCATTATCATCGCTATTTTCCGCAATCGTGAATCGTTGGACGTGGACGACGCCAATATTTTGAAGCTGTAAGTTGCGGCATAATTATTAAATGCTTCGCCTAATTATTTTTGCACCACTGGTGGGTGCGTTGATCAACTGGCTGGTCGGCCGTCGGCTTAAGAGCGAGTTCTTTTCCGGACTCGTGGCCTGCGCTGCCGTGGCGGTTTCGGCCGTGGTCGCATTCTGGGCGGCCTTTAGTGCCGGCGCGTTGACCGGCGTGGTCGATGGTCATCCGGTGGTCGTGATGGACCACCTTTGGACCTGGATCCAGGTGGGTTCGTTCCGCGCCGACTTTGGTCTGGCAATGGACCGGTTGAGCGGCATCTACGCTTGCTTCATTACCTTCGTCGGTCTGCTTATCCACGTTTTCGCCACCGGCTATATGCATGGCGATAAAGGGTTTCCACGGTTCTTCGCTTACCTCAACCTCTTCATGTTCTCGATGCTGACGTTGATCTTGGCCGATAACATGTTGTTGATGTTTGTCGGGTGGGAGGGCGTGGGGCTCTGTTCGTATCTGCTGATCGGCTACTACACTAAGAAGCCGGAGGCTGGTTCGGCTGCGAAGAAAGCGTTTGTCGCCAACCGCATTGGTGACTGGGGTGTGGTGCTGGGCATCATGCTTACGTTTGTCGTGACTGGTTCGATCAGTTTCTTTGATAAGACGTTGCCGGGCGGGGTGCATGTGGTAAGCGCCTTGAACGAGATCGGCAAGCACGCGGCGGATCCTTTCACTTGGGGTGCTTTGATCGCCGGTGGCGTCAGTTCGATCGCGATCTTGTTATTTATCGGCGCGACGGGTAAGAGCGCGCAGATCCCTCTCTTTGTCTGGTTGCCGGATGCAATGGCGGGTCCGACGCCGGTTTCGGCCTTGATCCACGCGGCGACCATGGTCACGGCCGGGGTTTATTTGGTCGTTCGCTGCAACGTGATCTATCAACTTTCGCCGACCGTGATGTTCATCGTGGCCATCATTGGCGCGGCCACGGCGATCTTGGCGGCTACCATTGGTCTGGCCCAGAACGATATTAAGAAAGTTCTCGCTTACTCCACCGTCTCGCAGCTTGGTTACATGTTCCTGGCCTGCGGCGTGGGCGCGTTCGTCGCGGCGATCTTTCACGTGATGACGCACGCGTTCTTTAAAGCGCTTCTCTTCCTCGGCTCCGGTTCCGTGATTCACGGAATGCACCATGAACAAGACATGCGGCGAATGGGCAATTTACGCAAGTACATGCCGATCACGTTTGCCACGATGTTCATCGGTTGGTTGGCCATCTGCGGCATTGCGCCGTGGGCGGGATTCTTCTCGAAGGACGAGATCCTGTGGAAGACGTTCAGCACCGGCTTTATTCCCTACGGAAAGATCCTGTGGTCGGTGGGCGCGTTCACGGCGCTACTGACGGCGATCTACATGACCCGGATGATGGTGATGACGTTTGGGGGCAAGGAACGGTTTAACGATCCCCTTCCCGAATTGGCGCACTCCGGCGGTGGTCATGACGAGCACACGGATGTGGTGGTTGCGTCGCATGATGACGTTCACGCGGACGATCATGCCGTTGCATCGCATGACGCGATTGATGATGGGGATGACGATGAGGAAGTAGAGCATCATCATCACGGCCCGCTTCACCCGAAGGAATCACCGTGGTCGATGACCATTCCGCTGATCGTGCTGGCGATACTTTCAACCGTTGGTGGTTTAGTTGGGGTGCCGCATGCATTGAGTTCGTTTGTCGGAATCAATGTGCCGAACGTTTTTGAGCGGACGCTGGAACCGATCATTGCGCATCCCGGTGAAATGAAAGAAGCGGCCGAGGCGAGAGCTGAAGCTAAGGGAATGGCGACGGAAAAGCCGGCGGCGGGTCATGCGACCGAAAAGACCCCAGCCCCCAGCCACGGTACGGAACCCGCTGCGTCTTCCACGGTGAAGTCCGAGAAACCTGCAGCCGAGCATGAACCGAGCGCCGAAGAGTCCGCCCTCGAGGTCAAGTTCACTGCCCTTTCATTGGGCATCGCTATACTAGGGATCTTCTTGGGCTGGTTGATGTTCAAATCGCGTCCGCTGCGTCCGATGCCTTCCCTGTTCGAGAACAAGTGGTATGTGGACGAACTTTACGACGCGACGCTGATCAATCCCATCCATTGGTTCTCGCGCGAGTTCCTGTGGAAGATGATCGATCAAGGGGTGATCGACGGTTTGATCAACGAATTCGCGCGCGGACTAGTCGAAGTGGGCGAGGTTTTACGCCGCGTCCAAGTTGGATTTGTGCGCAGCTACGCCGCGATCATTCTGGTCGGCGCGATCATTGTAATTGGGGTTTTCATTTATTTCGGGACAGCTTTGGCCGCAACGGTAACGCACTAGTTTTGGTGCTTGTGAGCGCCCTCCCAGCGGTCGGGTTTCTGCCGTTTGATAGTTATGCAGCAATATTTGTTGACCATATTGATCGTGGTTCCGTTACTGGGCGCTGTAGCCGCGCTGGCTTTAGCGTGGTTGGCGCCGAACCGCGACGGGTCACATTATCGTTGGATCGCGCTGGCGGTCACGGTGGTGACGTTCGCTGTCTCGCTGTTGCTGTTGGGTAACGGTGGTCCCGAGATCGGCGGTTACACGTTTGTACAAGATGTCGAGTGGATCCGTCCGCTGCACGCGCGCTATCACTTGGGCGTTGATGGGATAAGCCTTTGGCTGGTGCTACTGACCACGCTCTTGATGCCGATCGCGGTGCTGTCCAGTTGGACCGCGGTCGAGAAGCGCCCGTTGGCTTACTACGTTTTCCTGCTGATCTTGGAATCGGCGATGATCGGCGTCTTTGTGACGCTGGACCTGTTGGCTTTCTATCTGTTTTTTGAAGCCTCGCTGATCCCGATGTTCTTCCTGATCGGCGTTTGGGGCGGCAAGGACCGCATTTACGCGGCAGTGAAGTTCTTTATCTATACCGCGGTCGGCAGTTTGTTGATGCTGGTCGGTATTGTCACCCTTTGGTTCCATTTCGGCACTTTCGATCTGATCCAGATACTGCAAGCAATGCAGGCAGGTTCGCCCGCCAGTTGGACACCGGCGATCGCTACCCTCTGTTTCTTTGCCTTTGCCATCGCATTTTGCATCAAGGTTCCGCTGTTCCCGTTCCATACCTGGTTGCCCGATGCCCATACCGAAGCTCCGACCGCCGGTTCGGTCATCTTGGCCGGTGTGTTGCTAAAGATGGGTACTTACGGTTTGATGCGGTTCAATCTACCGCTCTT